>JBKHIW010000276.1:0-3627 GCA_046538465.1 Desulfobacteraceae bacterium
CTGTAGTTGTCCCGCCGGCGCTTAGGCCCTACATGGGGGGCATGGAACTTATCGAACCGGAATCCCTATGAGAGCGTCCGAGGCGGAGCAGTCCAAGGGCTGGCGTGAATACCAGAGACACCTCAAGCGGGCCTCGCGTAAGAGATATCTTCGTGCCAGGCTCCCGCTGCTGGGCCTTTATGGCGCTGCCGGGTTTATATTGGTCGGGGCCGTCTTCCTTTCATGTTCGTGGATCTTTGCGCACTTGAACGTAAGCGGTTCCAGCCAGCCGCAGGAGGGGGAGGTCCAGGCCGCCGGGCAAGCGAGGGATATGCTGCTGCACGAGGAGCTCTGCGACTTGCTGGAACCGATCGCCTCCGAGTTCCCGCCTGCCCAAGGCGGAGGCTATGCACTAGAGGCTGAGGGCGGTGTGCTCATGGCGGAGACCTGCCTGGATCAGCGCTTTCAGGCCTACATACTTGACCTGCTGAGCCGTTCACTGACCCGCAGGGCCGCTGTGGCGGCTGTGAATCCAGTGGATGGCAGGGTCGTGGCCATGGCGAGCTGGGAGGATGGCGAGCTGGAATGCGCAGGCAATCTTTGCCTGAAGGCGGAGTTCCCCGGCGCAAGCCTGATCAAGACAGTGGTCGCTGCAGCTGCCATTGAGGCCAGGGGGCTTGGACCGAGCAGTGCTATTTACTACCGCGGGCAGAGGTATACGCTTTACAGGAGCCAACTGGAAAAGTGCGCAGGAGAGCCTTACACACACAAGATCTCTTTTGAAAGGGCGTTTTCCAAGTCCATCAACCCTGTGTTCGGGAAGATAGGGATTTACGAACTGGGCAAGGATTTGCTGGAGCAATACGCAGAGAAGTTTCTCTTCAACACCCCGATCCCCATGGAGGTCCCCCTCGAACCAAGCTCTATTCTAGTGCCCGAAGATCCGTTCGGTTTGGCCGAGATCGCGTCCGGCTTTAATAGACGGACGCTTATTTCCCCCATGCACGCCTCTTTGATAACCGCGGCCATAGCCAATGGGGGCAAAATGATGAGGCCTTGGCTGGTGCAGAGGGTTGTGGATGCAACAGGCAGGGAGCTCTACCACGCCGAGCCCCAATCTTTAGCCTGCTCCATCGAGGAAGAGACCGCTTTCCAGATAAGGGAGCTCATGCAAGCGACGGTAAAGCAAGGCACTTGCCGCGAGGCCCTTGGCCCGCTGCTCTGGAAGAGATCCTTTCAAGGGATAGAGCTGGGGGCAAAGACAGGGACCATAAACGACCGGCGGGATGAGCACAAGATTGACTGGGTCAGCGTCTATGCCCTACCCTCCGATGGCAGAGACCCGCTGTCGTTGACCGTCCTGTCGGTACACGGGGAGAAGCTGGGCATCAGGTCCAAGGACCTCGCAAGGTACATCCTGGAGTATCGCTATTCTTCCTGAGTCGTAAGTGAGGATGAATAGGTAGTGTGCAGGCCGTTCCGCAGGCCGGGAAGCCGTGAAAAGAAAGGACCATTGAGCTATGTGTGGGATAATATCATATGTAGGCGAGAGAAAGGCTGAATCAATACTGATAGAAGGGCTCAAACGGCTGGAATACAGGGGTTATGATTCAGCCGGGCTTGCCGTCCAGTCGGGGAATCATATCGATTGGTACCGAACCGCAGGGAAGATCGTGGAGCTGGAGCGGAAGATCCAGGGGGTGGAGATTCCAGGGACCTCGGGAATCGCTCATACCCGCTGGGCCACTCATGGTGAGCCCACCGAGCATAATGCCCACCCGCACACTGACGCCGACGGCAACGTGTTCTTGGTCCATAACGGGATCATCGAGAACTACCAGGCCCTCAAGAAGCGCCTGGAAAAGGCGGGGGTGGTCTTCAAGTCCGAGACAGATACCGAGGTGATCGCCCATCTTATTGCCGGGTACTTTGACGGTGATCTTGCCGAGGCGGTGAGGCGGGCCATGGAGGACCTGGAGGGGACTTTCGGCATAGCCGTGGTGCACCGGCACACGCCCGGACAGGTGGCCGTGGCAAGGCGGGGGAGCCCGCTGATAATCGGGGTGGGGGACGACGGGCACTTCGGGGCCTCGGACATAGCCGCCATGGTGAGATACACTGACCAGGTCGTGCATCTCAACGACAACGAGATGGCGCTCCTGACAGAGGAAGGTTTTACCATTTCAACGGCCCAGGCCAAGACGGTGATGCGCGCTGCTGAGACAGTGGAGTGGAGGCCCGAGGATGCAGAGCTGAACGGGTTTCCCCACTTTATGCTCAAAGAGATCTACGAGCAGCCAGAGACCGTTAGAAATGCTATCAGGGGCCGGCTGGAACCAGGGGAAGGGGTGCCCAAGCTGGGCGGCATAATGCCGGTATGGGAGGACCTCAAAGAATCGCGTCATCTGGTGATCGTGGCGTGCGGGACTTCCTACTACGCCGGCTGCGTGGGACGGTATATCTTTGAGGACCTCACCGAGATCGACGTGGAAATCGAGCTCGCCTCCGAGTTCAGGTACCGTAAGCTCAATTTCCCTCCCAACACCTTTATAATCGGGATCAGCCAGTCTGGCGAGACGGCCGACACCCTCGCCGCCATGCGTGAGGCGCGCCGCAAGGGCGCGAGGCTCCTCGGCATCGTAAACGTGGTGGGGAGCTCGATTTCCAGGGAGACCGAGGCCGGAGTATACAACCATGCGGGTCCGGAAAAAGGCGTGGCCTCCACCAAGATCTTTATTTCCCAGCTGACCATCCTGACTTTGCTGGCCCTGCTTCTGGGCCGCCACCAGAAGCTGTCTTTGACCGAGGGTGTGGAAGCTATAAAGGCGCTTTCCGCTCTGCCCGAGAAAGTAAGCCAGGTCCTCAGCCAGGACAACCACATCCAGGCTATAGCGGAAAAGTATTTTAACTGCGGCAATTGGCTTTTTCTGGGGAGGAAGTTCCAGTATCCCATAGCCATGGAAGGGGCCCTTAAGCTCAAGGAGATCTCATACATTCATGCCGAGGGATATCCTGCGGGCGAGATGAAGCACGGCCCCATTGCGCTTGTCTGTCCGGACATGCCTACTGTGGCCATCGTTCCCCAGGATGCCATGTACGAAAAGATGATCAGCAACATCCAGGAGATTAAGAGTCGCAAGGGTCCGGTGATAGCCATAGCCACGCAGGGCGATGAGAGGGTCAAGGAGATGGCGGATGAAACTATCGAGATCCCGCCGACCCTGGATTACCTTTATCCGATGCTGAGCGTGGTTCCCTGCCAGCTCCTGGCCTACCACTGCGCGAGATTCCTGAACCGGGATATTGACAAGCCCAGGAATCTGGCCAAGAGCGTCACCGTGGAGTAGGGCCGCCGCTCGAATCTTCATGAAGCAGGAGCTCCCCGAGAGGAAGAAATGGACGGTGCGGGTGGTGCGGGTTCTTGCCCGGTGCTGCCTTGCCCTGCTGTTCCGGCTGCATGTGACGGGTGCAGAGCGCCTTCCCCGCGGCAGTGCGTTTGTCCTCCTGGCCAAGCACCAACGCTGGGAAGACATCCCCCTATTGGGGCTGGCATCGCCCATGAGCCTTTACTATGTGGCCAAGGCCGAACTTTTCCGGACCCGGGCGGCGGCTTGGCTGTTGGCTTCTCTCGGCGGCATCCCGTTGAAT
>JBKHIW010000007.1:0-16444 GCA_046538465.1 Desulfobacteraceae bacterium
GGCTGCGGACTCAGCCGTCCGAGAGAGACCCAGCACGCTCCTGATACGGGCCTCGAGGTTGATCCTGTAGGCCGGCTCCGGCTGCTTCGGCAGCGGCAGAGGATCCCACTCCAGACGCTTCACCCATTCCACCGTCCGGGGGAGATCTCCGCCCGTCTCCTCCCACAGGGCCTCCACCAGGGCCTGAAACTCAATGGCGTTCATGGTGGAGCGCCTGAAGAACCGAGGGACGTCCTTATCCAAGTATACATAATGATGGGCCTGGCAGAGGGTTGTCACTTCCAGGGAGGCCAGCCTTCGCAAAGAAGTCATGTATACCTCAAAGTCGACCAGGCACTCAGCCACCACATAGCCGGAGTTGTCTGCCACCCCCACCGCCTCCGAACCTATCAGGATGCGCCTTTCAGGCACATAATAGCTCAGAAAGTCCCAGGTGTGTCCGGGCGAGGCCAAGGCCCGCAGGTACGTCCCGTCGCCCAAGTGTATCTCTTCCCCGGGCCCCAATACTGTATCGATCGCGAACGGCTCAAAGATCTCCTGAGAAAGTCGGCCGGGGTCTATACCATAAACCGCATCCGCGGCTGTCTTGTTCAGCTCGGTGATCAGCTTGACCGCGTTGGGCCGCTCCATGATCGTCCTGGACTTGGCTGAACCCGCAATCTTCATGCCCGGGAACTCGCGCTTGAGCCGTTGAACCGCCCCGCAATGGTCGAAGTGAACATGAGTCAAGTAAAGTGCGCTCGGCTGCCTATGGCCGAGAACTTCCCTGGCCGCTTCCACATAGGCCTCGCCCAGACAGGTGATCCCTCCGTCGAAAAACACGGGTTCAGGCCCGTCCAGGAGATAGACCGGGACCGCAGCGGAACCCAGCACATGAAGGCCTTCCCTCACCTCTCCTGTACCATCAAAAACCAAGGCCATCATCCTCGTTTTTCATGCGCCCGCCTCCCTGCAAAAAGCATTGGACCGCGGGCAATTCAACCAATCAGCACAAGGCCGCAAACGCTGGTTATGCTCGTACCCGCCTGATCCGTACCGCCACCCGCAGGGCTCATGTGCCATCCCGCCGTCTCCATCAGCCTGGCGACATTGACTCCGAAACCGGACATGGAAGGCCTGGCAAGATGCGGGTTCCTGCACTCCCCATCCGGCAAAAGCGCAAGACACTCCGCATGATCAAAACAGAATATGTCTTTGCAGGAGCCCCCTGCGTAGCCCCGCGACCGGGCAAAACCCAGCTCGACCGCATGCCTTTCAATGCCGGCCGCCAGCTCGTGGAGGAGTCGGAATATCTCACGGCGCTGGTGTGAAAAAAGGGCCTCCTCGGGGACGTCTATCTTGAAGACCAACGCCCGATCATAATGCTTCAGGTCCTCCCTGAACGCCGAAGGACCCGATACATGCGGGGGGCAACTCCTGGAAAGGCCGTAGCTCCTGCATCCAGGGTCCCTGCACAAAGCGGCTAGCCCGTCCTCCACCACTATGTCATTGGGTGAGATAAGGGCCGCCCCGGTCGCCCCGGACTCCTGTGCAAACCGAACCAACCCTTCGAATGCGGCCTGGTCTCCCTTAGAAATCACCGGAGTCCTTTTCCGCATGGGCACGGCTTCTCACATCCTCCAGTATCTCTGAGGTCTCCCGCTCACGGGCTGGAGGGACCCACACCGCCCCCCAGCCCTTCTGTGCCTGGAAAAGCCCGTCATATGCGGTGTCATGATAGGACTCGAGCGAGTGTGGGATCCCCCTTTCCTCGAGAATGGACTTCAAAAGCATGGCCTCGATCTCGTTGTCCAGAACGGCAACTCGAACATATCCCTCCACTCGAATCCTCCGTGCCTCCTTGAGGCCTCTCCTGCCGAAAAAGACTGCTCAAGGCAGGATCTTCTCCGGATTAAGGATCCCCTTCGGATCAAAGAGCTTTTTGATGCGCCTCATCCACAGCACGGCGTCCCCGTGCTCGGCCTCCATGTACTTCCTCTTGCCCAGGCCCACCCCGTGCTCTCCGGTGGCCGTACCCCCGACCGCCAAGGCCTTCCCTACCAGGCTGTCATAAATCCGCCCTATGCGCGCCCACTCCTCGGGATCACCGGTCTTTCCCATAAAAACAAGATGTATATTCCCATCCCCTGCATGGCTGAAGATGTAGCCCGGGATTCCTGCCTCTTGGAGCGCGGTGTGGCTCCAGGCGATTACATCCGGATAGGTGGACACAGGCACGGCCACATCGGCGGTTGCGTGCGTGCGATCCGGGTGTTTTCTTCGGATCATTTCGCTTAGCTCGTGCCGCGCGCTGAAGAGCCTGTCTCTTTCCTCTCTTCCCAGGCCGGTGCGGAACTCCTCACCACCCTCATCCTCGCAGATCTCCTCGGCCATACCCAGCACATCGGTGAGTTGGGCCTCTGACGCCCCATGAAACTCCATGAACAGGGTGGGAGAGACCGGCAAGGCCAGGCCCTTATCGCTGTTCATCAACGCTATACAATCCGGGCTCATTAACTCAAGCGCCGCCGGATCAAGTCCCCCACGGATTATTTGGAATACCGCCCTGGCGCAAGCCTCCACCGAGGGCAGGCTGGCGACCGCCGCTGAAAAAGCCCCCGGAAGACCTGCGAGTCTGACAGTGGCCTGAACCACGATCCCCAGCGTCCCTTCCGATCCCACAAACAGATCCTTCAAGCCGTACCCCGAGGAGGTCTTGGACGAGCGCGTCCCCACGGTGATCACCCCCCCGTCGGCGGTCACCACCCGCAGTCGCAGTACGTTGTGCCTGGTGGAGCCGTACTTGACCGTCCGGGTCCCGCTGGCGTTATTGGCGATCATCCCTCCTATGGTGGCCCGGGCCCCGGGGTCCGGGGCGAAGAAGAGCCCTTTGTGGCGCAGCTTGTGATTCAAGTCCTGGTAAATCACACCAGGCTCCACATCGGCCTGGAAGTCCTCGTCCCTTATCTCGACTACGCGATTCATCATGGTAAAATCCAGGACTATGCCGCCTGAGACCGGAATCGGGTTCCCCTCCAGACTGCTCCCGGAGCCCCACCCGGTGAGGGGTATACTATGCTCGTCTGCAAACCGGACCACTGATTTCACCTCTTCCTCGCTCACCGGCCAGATCACCACCTCGGGAAGATGGGGCTCATGATGGGATTCATCCCGGGAGTGGAGTTCGAGGTTTGAAACCCCCGTGGAGATGCGATCCTCGGCGACCAAGGCCCTGAGCCCTTCGAGTAGGGCCCTGTCAAGTTTCGTGTAACCGCCCAATCAAACCTCCTTTTACGTTCTCCCTCGCACTGAGCTTAACAAAAGCGGTCCTGCACTTTATCGAACCGTGCCTGCATTCAGCCCTTCATACAGTAAACAGGCGGGGATTACAACCCGGACGGGCACAAGCACCCAACGTCGGCCGGCCATGCGATTGCGTGGAAGTCTCTGCTGTGATAAGTAAAAGCTCATTTATCGAGGAGGCTATGATCATGCCCTACATCGTAGTAAACGGTTTCGAGATATATTATGAGGATCACGGCCGAGGGGCCGAGGCTGTAGTGCTTTTGCACCACGGATTCGGCTGCACCCGCATGTGGAAGGATATAGTCCAGGGGATACTCGAGGCCGGGTACAGGGTGGTATTATACGACCGCCGTGGGTACGGCCGCTCGGAAAAAGGAGAAGACTTCGAGTCGTTTTATGTAAGCAAGGGCTTCAGGGCGGAAAACGTACGCGAGCTTGCCGGAATCGCCCAAGCACTGGGACTTCAGACCTTTCATCTAGTGGGGCAATGCGAGGGCGGGGTAGTGGCGATTGACTATGCCCTGGATTATCCGGAGCAGGTCCGCTCCATTACCGTAGCCAGCACCCAGTGCTACAGCAAGCTACCTATGCCCGAGTTCAACCGTGAGAAGTTCCCCAAGACCTTTCGGGAGCTGGGGCCGGAGCTGAGGCAAAAACTGGAGGCCTGGCACGGGGCAAATCATGCGGAGCGCTTCTTCGACCAGTTTCGAATAGAGGGCGGGGCCTATGGTACGGGTGTATTCGATCTCCGGCCCTTGCTTCCGTCGGTCCGCTGCCCCGCCCTGGTGCTCTATCCTGATCGGAGCTTCCTCTTCGAGGTGGAGCAGCGGCTGGCTCTGTACAGGGGCCTTCCAAGGGGGGAGTTGGCCGTAATGCCCAAGTGCGGCCACAACACGTATGAGCAAAGACCGGACGAGTACAGCAGAATCGTTTTAGGGTTCCTGGAACGACACCGCTCGGAGCTTATAGGAGACGAGGCCCGAGAAGATGCCTCCTCCTCAGCGACGTGCACACACTGAGTCTCTCAGGGCTCTTCCCCTTCTTTCGCCCATTCGGGCGGACCCTCGCCGGAGTCCAGCTTGACATACCGGCCGTGGGGGGCCATGGTGAAGCTGCGGCCCATTACTTCGAAGCTCGAGGAATATGTAAAAGTGGACTCGGACTCCCACGCCTTGGAGATCTTCTCCAAGATGGCCGAAACAATCGACCCCATGAGCTCCAGGTCCTGTGCCACCAAGTGAGCCGGGATGAGTATCTCCGGCAGCTCGAAGTGGGTGCGGATGCCTGATGTGGCGAATCCGTTCTCTTCGGGCACATAAACAATGGAGATGACCTGCCCCGGGTTCTGCTGGTTCTCAATGGTGGCTATCACCCTTGGGTCGCTTCTGTCGCCGGTTTGATCCGTCATGAAAACAACTCCTTTTATCTTTTGTCTGTCCCTTATCACACCCACGTGTTAAGGGGTCAAGGCAAAACAGCCCTTGGAATCACCGCCAAGGCTGACTATTTTTCTATAGGGATTCTCGAGGAGCCAAGACGGAGCAGGTGCACAAATAAGCCACAGGTATGATGGAACAAGACGACCTACTGAAAAGAATACTCGACAAGGCAAGAAGCGTGTCCCCTCAATTGGTAACCTCCGGGGTTTCCGGGGCCGCCGGGAGTTACTTATTGTCCCGAATCGTCCCCGATATGGACCGGACTTGTCTTGTTCTGACGCCAAGCGCCAAGGAAGCCGTGAGACTCTACCGCGAGCTGGAGTTCTTCCTTCCGCCGGGGCTTGCCCGAGGGTCCCACCGGGAGAGGCGTCTTTATGACTTTCCGGCCTATGACATCTCTCCCCTTTCCGGTTTGAGCCCCCAAAAAGAGCTCGTCAGCCGCAGGATTCAAGCCTTATACGCCCTGACGCATCTGCCGGGTTCAGTGGTGGTCTCCTCAGTGGAGGCCGCTGCGGTGAGGATAATGACGAAGAAGGCGCTGGCCCAAGGCCTGGACTACCTGGAGGCCGGCGAAGAAATAGACCGTGAGGCCCTCTTGAGGCGACTCTTCGAAATCGGCTACACCCGCACCTCACTGGTGGAGGAGCGCGGGGATTTTGCCGTGCGGGGCGGGGTGGTGGACGTCTTCCCTCCGCTTTACAGCGAGCCGGTCCGAATAGAGCTCTGGGGCGACCAAATAGAATCAATAAGGCACTTCGACGCCTTGTCCCAGCGCTCCACCGAAGACCTGGACGAGCTGGTCCTTCTCCCGGCATCCGAGATACTCCTGAGAGAGGAAAACGTGAGGCGGGCGCGATCCTTGGGGCGGCTTCCCGGAGGCACCAGAGAAGGCGGCGGATTTCCGGGCCAGGAGGCTTGGCTCAGTCATTACTATCCGGAGCTGAGTTCACTGCTGGATTACCTTCCAGATCAAGGCCTATTGGTTAGAATTGAGCCCGCCTCGATCAAACAAGGCCTTGAAAGATTCAAGGAGAGGTTCTTCCGGGACGTGGAGCGCTATCGTCAGGACGCCGAGGAAAGAGAGCAGCCCTTTCCCGAGGTCCAAGGCCTCTTGATAGAGGAAATCCACCCCCCGGCCGAAGACGGGGGCGGGCGTTTCATCGATTTTATGGAGCTTTCCGTGGAAGCGCCCGGGCCCGGAGTGGAGACGGTCCATATACAAGGGGCCACCGGGATCCAGGACTCCCTGGAGCTCAGCGTGGAGGGGAAGGGAACAATATCCATGGCCCCGCTTGCAGAGAGTGCGGAGCGGTGGATCGAGCAGGGCTCGAGGGTGGTGTTGGTCTCCCGCACGGACCAGCAGGCCCGCCGGCTCAGGGAAATCCTGGCCAACTACGGAATGGAGGCGGAAGAGACAGCCGGGTCCTGGAGCGAGGTCGCCTCGGGCAGAGGGCTGAGCCTGTGCCTCGGCCGCCTTTCCAGGGGGTTTGCCTGGCCCGCAATGGGGCTCCATGTAGTCAGCGAAGACGAGATATTCGGGCCCAAGCAAGTCAGACCCGGACGAAAGAGGCGGCCCGGGCTGGAAGGACTTACCTGGACCTCGTTCAGCCGACTCCAGATCGGGGATCCGGTGGTCCACGAGGATCACGGCATCGGCCTTTACGGAGGCCTAGTCAAGATGGAGGTGGAGGACCGCGCCAACGATTTCGTGGTGGTTGATTATGAGGGAGGGGACAGGCTCTATGTCCCGGCTGACCGGATAAGCATCCTGCAGAAATACGTAGGTGCAGAGGACAAGGCACCGAAGCTGGACAGACTGGGCGGCCGCAGCTGGGACATTGCAAAGAGGAAGGCGAAAAAATCCGTCAAGGAAATAGCCCGGCAGCTCGTGGAAATATATGCACTGCGCAGCTATAAACAAGGCCACGCCTTCGGCCCGCCCGACAACAGCTTCCGGGAGTTCGAGGCCGGCTTCGAGCATGAAGAAACCGCGGGTCAGGTCAAGGCCATTGAAGACGTCCTGGATGACATGCAAAGCGAAAGACCCATGGACAGATTGGTATGCGGGGACGTGGGATTCGGCAAAACAGAGGTGGCTGTACGGGCTGCATTCAAGGCCGTAAGCGAGGGGAAGCAGGTTGCCGTCTTGGTACCGACCACGGTGCTCGCAGAGCAGCACTTTGAGACGTTCCGCTCCCGCATGGAGCCCTATGGAGTGAGGGTCGGCGTTCTCAGTCGGTTCAAGAGCAGGTCCGAGCAAAAGGACCTGGTGGCAAGGGTGAGGTCGGGCAAAATAGACGTAATCATAGGGACTCACAGGCTGCTGCAGAAGGATGTGGGCTTCATGGACCTCGGGCTGCTGGTGGTGGACGAGGAGCAGCGATTCGGGGTCAAGCAAAAAGAGGCCATTAAGCGATATAGGGCCCTGGTCGACGTCCTCGCCTTGGCCGCTACCCCTATCCCCCGCACCCTTCATCTCTCCCTCATGGGGGTCAGGGACTTGAGCCTGATCGAGACGCCTCCGGAAGAACGAAAGGCCATCCAGACCCACATACTCCCTTATGATGAAGCCGCTGTGGTGCATGCCGTAGAGCGGGAGATGGAAAGAGGCGGTCAGGTCTTCTTTGTCCATAACCGAGTCCAGACCATCAAGAGCACTGCCGCCAGGCTGCAGGAGCTGCTCCCCTCCGCCCGCGTGGCCGTCGCTCACGGCCAGATGAGAGAGCAGGACTTGGAAGAGACCATGATAAGATTCGTTAGGAGAGAAATCGACCTGCTGGTTTGCACCACCATAATCGAGTCGGGCCTGGACATACCCTCTGCCAATACCATCATCATCCACGAGGCCGAACGATTCGGTCTGGCCCAAATATACCAGCTGAGGGGTAGAGTGGGCCGCTCCAATGAGACGGCCTACGCCTATCTCCTGCTCTCGGACACCGGCAGTATGACCAGGGAGTCGGTCAAGCGGCTCAAGGCGCTGATGGACTTCTCCCAGCTCGGGGCCGGGCTTCAGCTCGCCATGCACGACCTAAAGATAAGAGGCGGCGGAAATGTCCTGGGCTTCTCCCAGTCAGGACACATCACCGCAGTAGGCTACGAGCTTTATATCAAGATGGTTGAAGAAGCGGTGGCTGAGCTGAAGGGCGAGACATGGCGCGAAGAAATCAACCCCGAGATCCACGCGGACATCTCTGCTTATCTCCCCGAGCAGTATGCCTCTGATCCCGACGTGCGCCTGAATCTATACCGGCGCCTATCCGGAATCAAGGAGCCTGAGACTCTGGAGTCGCTGGAGTCCGAAATCAAGGACAGATTCGGCCCACCGCCTCGCGAGGTAAAGAATCTGCTGGAGCTGATGCGGGTGAGGGTGCTGATGAAACGGCTGCGCATCACCCGGCTGGATGTCGGCCGAGGCGCACTGGTGCTGACATTTGCCGGTGACACAGACGTGGATGCCGGAGCCCTGGTTTCCTTGATGGGACAAAACCCCGGAAAATACAAGCTCCTGTCAGGAGAGAAGCTCAGAATAGTACCCTCCTCGCCCGGAGCCTTGGAAGGCCTTGGGGAGGTTAAACGACTCCTCGAGCGTCTGAGCCCACCCGAGCCGGCGGATGAAAGTCGAGATCCCCGGGCCCAAGCAGGCATTCAGAGGTGATTGTACTTGCGTTTTCCAATATAGTTGTTAGGTTATATAGTTTAAATCTAAAACCGCCGTCGGAAACAAGAGCTGCGGCTGAGCGGCTTTTCTCGAGACGTCAACCATCAGGCCTGCCATGATTATTCGCTCCTTGCTGGCGATTGCCTTATTCATTTTAATCTCTCCTCTCGCAGCCTGTGATTTCCTGGACCACCCCGGAGACCGGGTGGCGATCCATATAGGGGACGAAGAGATCACCATTGAGAGGCTCCGACAGGATTTGCTCCGGCTGTCCGGCGATCTGGAGTTGAGTGGAGATGAAATCAAGGCCTACTTGGATCCTATGCTGGAGCAGCTCGTGGAGCGGTATCTGATATTGGTTCACGGCAGGGAAACCGGCATCCGGCTCGACCAAGGGGAGCTCACAGAGGCGGTAGAGGAAATCAAGGAGGACTACGGATCTGATAAGCAGTTCGAAGAGGCGCTGCTCGAGTCCTACGTAGACTTTGAGGACTGGCGCAAAAGGCTGAGGGAGCAGCTATTGATAAAGAAAATAATCAAAAAGAATTTTGAAAAGATACCACCAATTTCCTCTGAAGAGATTCAAGATTACTATGAAAAACATTTAGATGAATTTAAACACCCAGAATTAGTTTTTTTTACACAGATAATAGCGCGCGAAAAGGATTTGATTGAATCTATATTAGGAAAAAATAAAGACGGAAAACCACTTGAAAACCTTGGGAAAGAGCTTTCCGGATCCCAACCCGGAGTGGTCTACACACCCCCCCGCTGGGCCGCCAAGAAAGAGCTGGGCAATGAGCTGGGGGATGAAATTTTTTCGCTCGAGCCGGGAGGATCTCCACGAATAATACACACTGAGCATGGGTATCACCTTGTCAAGGTTCTGGACAAGCGGCCTCCCGGGGTGAGAAAATTACCGGACGTAGTGGGTGAGATAGAACGCCGCCTGCTGGCTGAAAGGCAAGAGGCCTTTTTCGACCAATGGATCGGCGAGCTCCGGGAGCGCTACCCGGTAAGGTTGAATAAAGACACGATCGAAAACCTGGAGATAGGATTGAGATGAAACAAAATCCACTGTCAGTCTTTTTTGCTGTTTTGATTTGTCTCTGCTTTTTGCTCGGATACAAAAGCGGCTCAGCCGCAGAGACATCCAACAGGGTGGTTGCCGTAGTAAGCGACGATGTTATTACCCTTCATGAACTCCACAAGAGAGTGGAAGAAGTTACAGGTATGAACCCAGAGGCAATCCGCAGACAGAGCAGCAGCCGTTATGAGGAGCTAGCCGAAAAGGTCCTGGACTCCTTGATCAATGAGCGTATAGCCCAGGAAAAAACAAAAGAATTAGGAATCAACGTCAGTGAGACAGAGATTGATGAGGCTATCAAGAGGATACGCAAGGATAATAGATGGTCAGAAGAAGAGTTGCAAGAAGCTATTGAGAACCGTAATATAAGCTGGGAAGAATACAGAAGAAAGATAAAAGAAGAATTAAAAAGACAAAAGCTTATTGATTATGAAGTTAAATCAAGAATAATTATTAGAGAAGAAGATATTGAAGAATATTACAGAAAAAATAAGGAAGAATTCAAGCATGAAGGAGGCATTGAGGTAGCTGTTATATTTCTAGGAAAAAAGAACTCTAGCGAATCAAAAGAAGCCTTGAGAAAAAGGGCTGAAGAATTAATCGATAAGATAAACAATGGAGCTGACTTCGGGGAGCTGGCCCGCCGGTATTCAGACGGTCCTGGAGCCGAAGAAGGCGGTTATTTAGGCCGATTTGATCCAAAAGAGCTGGATCCATTGATCCGGGAAGCGGTGGAGTCCACGCCGGAAGGAGAGGTCGGAGATCTAATAGAAGGGCCGAACGGGTTCCAAATCGTGAAGGTGGTCAGCAACAGAGACAAAGGTATTCTTCCACTGGAAGAAGTCAGGGATGCCATTTATAATATCTTGTTCAGGAAAGAAATCGATCGACGCTACGCCTCCTGGATAGAGGAGTTGCGGGAGAACACTTACACCAAGGTCTTTTTAGATAAGTAAAAGGTGATGGAACATATCGAGGACCAAGAGACCAGCACGTTCGCCGGAGAGCCTCCTGACAACGAGTCCGGCTGGATGGACGGGACACAGGAACCCATGCCTGACGAGAAGAAAAGCACGAAAGCGGAGAAAACCGGAGAATCCAGGGAAACCCCTGAGCTATCAGGCGTTGGAGAGCTTCTTCGCGAGGAAAGACGCAGGCGGAGTCTGGACCGTGGCGACATCTCGGCCAAGACCAAATTAAGAAAGCACTTTATCGAAGACATTGAGAAGGAGGCTTGGGACAAGCTCCCTCCGCCGGTCTTTGTGAGAGGCTTTATCCGATCCTATGCACAAGCCTTGGGTATCGACGAGGCCAAGGTCCTGGATCTTTACAATCGAGAGCACCCGGTGACACCGACTGATCCGTCTCCACTGATCGGATCCGAGGAGGCTGAATCGGGCAGGGGAAAGAGGATTCTCCTGATTCTTCTGCTGGGTCTTTTGGGCGCACTTCTCCTGTATTTGTGGCAAGGCGGCCCGGCCCCGGAATGGCCCTCGGTCTCCCGGGAAGAGAGGCCGTCGGAAACGGTGCAGGTGTCGCCGGAAGACGAGGCCGCTGAAACTGGTAATGCGGAGCCCGCTTCTCTGCCTCTTGACGCCCTCGCACCGATTGAACCGCAGATGGACGCAGGAGAGGAGGCAAAGCCTCCGGCCCCCGAAGAGCCTGTCTTGACGGAAACCGAGGAGCCTCCTCCCGAGCCCGAAGATAGAATCTTAGAGGCGACTCCCGAGCCCGAGGACAGAATCGTCGAGGCGACTCCCGAGCCCTTGCCGGTCCCGGCAGGATCCCAAAGCGAGGAAGTCCCATCGACCGACGGCCCCCCTTACCTCCTGAAGGCCGAGGTCAAACAACGTACGTGGGTGAAGATATCGGTTGACGGCCGGGAGCCCAAGGAGTTTCTGTTTCAACCGGGCAGCCGGCCCGAGTGGAAGGCAGAGGAGTCCTTTGATATAGTGATCGGAAATGCGGGCGGAATAGTATTGGAGTTTAACGGCGAGATCATTGACGACCTTGGCGCGGCGGGCCAAGTGATTCGTTTGAAGCTCCCGTCCGATGTGTAGGAACCAGGGGGAAGAAATCGTTGAAAACCGTTTACGATGAGTTGGAGGAGCGTGGTTTCATAGAACAGGTAACAGACCCTGAGGGGGTGCGGGAACTGCTGGGAGGCCCCGTTACTTGTTACATAGGCTTTGATCCCACTGCGGCGAGTCTGCATTTGGGCAGCCTGGTGCCCATCATGGCCCTTGCCCACATGCAAAGGACCGGGCATCGCCCCATAGCCCTGGTGGGAGGAGGGACCGCTTTGGTGGGAGACCCCAGCGGAAAGACCGAGATGCGGCGTATCATGAGCAGAGAAGAAATCGACGATAACGCCCAGGCGATCAAGCAGCAACTCGGCCGTTTTCTGGATTTCAGCGGGGGCCGGGCGGTCATGTTGAACAATGCGGACTGGCTGAGCAGGCTCAACTATATCGATTTTCTGAGGGACATCGGGCGCCACTTCAGCGTGAACAGGATGCTGGCCGCTGAAAGCTATCGAATGCGGCTGGAGACCGGGCTGAGTTTTATCGAGTTCAACTATATGCTTCTACAATCCTATGACTTCTGGCACCTGTTCAAGAACTACGGCTGCCGCCTGCAAATGGGTGGAAGCGACCAGTGGGGAAACATCGTGGCCGGCACCGATCTGATCAGACGCCTGGAGGGCGAGGTCGCTTACGGTATCACATTTCCCCTCATCACCACAGCCGCCGGGGTGAAGATGGGAAAGACTCATCAAGGAGCGGTTTGGCTGGATCCTGAGCTCACCTCTCCCTACGACTATTACCAATACTGGGTGAATCAGGATGACGCTGACGTGGAAAGATTTCTGGCCCTTTTCACTTTTCTGCCGATGGAGCGGGTCAGAGACTTGGGATCCAGGCGGGGGGCCGATCTGAGGAAATCCAAGGAAATCCTGGCTTACGAGGCCACCAGGCTCTGTCATGGAGAACAAGAGGCCCGGAAAGCGAGAGACGCCTCCAGGGCCCTTTTCGCCCGTGACGGGGATCTATACTCCTCGGACTCTGTGCCCACGTGTGCGGTGGAAAGCGGAAGACTGGAAAGCGGCCTACCAGCCTACATACTCTTTGAGACGTGCGGGCTGTGCAAGACCCGGGGGGAGGCGCGCAGACTGATAAGCCAGGGCGGCGGATACGTCAACGACGAACGCCTGGAGAGCTTTGACACCATCATAGACTCAGGCCGGCTCAAGGAAGGCGCCATGCTCCTGCGGGCCGGGAAAAAGCGCTATGTCAGGGTGGTGCCCGAGCAATCCAACCAGGCCCAGAAGCAGGATACACTAACGGGGTATTGATACATAAACATGAGTAAAGGCCTGGCAAAAGACGCCGAAACAGCCAAGAAGGCCCATTTATTGGAGCCTGGGGACGAAGGTGCGACTCTCTCGCTCCTGCCGGCGGTCCAGCCGGAAGAGCGGGCCGTGGGACTTTACGACCCTCTTCAACTTTATCTCCTCGAGATCAAGAATTACAAACTTTTGACCAGAGAAGAGGAAGTAGAGCTCGCAAGACGATTCAAAGAGCAGAACGACCAGCAAGCGGCTTTCCGCCTAGTGACCTCCAACCTCAGGCTGGTGGTAAAGATCGCCATGGACTTCAGCCGATACTGGACAAAGAGCCTCCTTGATCTGATACAGGAAGGGAACATCGGACTGCTTCAGGCGGTAAGAAAGTTTGACCCATACCGCGGCATAAAGTTCTCATACTATGCCTCCTTCTGGATCAAGGCATATATCTTGAAGTTCATTATGGAAAACTGGAAGCTGGTCAAGATAGGGACCACTCAGTCCCAAAGAAAGCTCTTCTTCAATCTGGCCAAGGAAAAGGAAAAGCTGGTCGCCCAGGGCTTCAACCCGGAGCCACGCCTCCTGGCGGAACGCCTCGATGTAAAGGAGGAAGAGATAGAGGAGATGAGCCAAAGGCTTGGCGGGGCAGAACTCTCTTTGAACGCGCCTGTGGGAGAAGACGGCAAGGAGGCCTACGGCTCTTTTCTCCCGGACCCTTCCCAGTCCGCTGACGACCAAATCTCGGATGTGGAAAGACGCGAGCTCCTGATGGACAAGCTCAGGGCGTACCGAGAAACGCTCTCCGGAAAAGAGCTGGATATTTTCGACAACCGGATCATGGCGGACAATCCGGTGACCCTCCAGGAGCTCGGCGATAAATACAACATCTCTCGAGAAAGGGTCCGCCAGATCCAGGAGCGCATAGTCAAGAACATCAAGGAGTGGCTCAGCAAAGAGATCCCCAATTTCGAAGACGAATACTCGAGCCTGGTCTGACCATCATGCCCGGGCTTATCAACGGCGGCGTCGATCAGGAGAATCGATGTCCGGGTTTAAATCCGAAGAGACAGGAATGGGCAAGGCGAAAAGCAAACTCCGCGTCAATCTTATGAGGTCTTTGTTCGGGCTGATCCTGCCTATCTTTTCCTGTGCAGGGTTGGACGGGCCCCAGACCGGAAGGCCTTACTTGGAAAAGGACGACCTCCGTGTGATGAGTACGGATGAGATGCGGAATGATCCCCTGAAGCACTCTTACGCGGAGTTCATCGTCTACTCACTTCAAAAGTCCCAAGGGCGGTATGAGGAAGCCGGGGAACACCTCGCCAGGGCCATTGAAAGCAACCCGGACGAGGCGTTTCTGCACCAGCGAATGGCCCTGCTACTGAAAGAGACGGAGAGTTACGATGAGGCCGAGCAATACGCCCGACGCTGCATGGAGCTTGAACCGGAAAACTATGAACACCACCTCCTGCTTGCCGAGATACTCAGCCTCTCGGGAAGCGAGGAAAAGGCCATCCGTGCTTACGAAGAGGCCTTGGCCGCCAACCCGGACCTCAAGCAGGCACGCTTGGTGCTGACCACCCTCCTGATCAAGTCGGAAAGATACACCGAAGCCCTTAATCAACTGGAGCATCTGACGTCGCGGGACCCTGACCTGGTAATAGCCCACTATTATCGTGGAAGGGTACTCCTGGAGATGGGGGAGTACACCAAATCCGAGGAGGCTTACCTGAAGGCCCTGGAGCTCAACAACCGCATGGAGCCCGCTCTTTTCGATTTGGGAAGCCTCTACCAGATGCAGGGGGAATTGAAAAAGGCAGTGGAGATCTATAAGCGGCTTGTGGACTACTATCCGGTCAACACCGACGTGCGTGAGCGGCTGATCGAGCTCTACTATGAGATGGGGCTCGATGAGGAAGCCGAAAGAGAGATGGAGGCCCTAAAGAGACAGTCCAAGCCGGGGGAGCGCGCCCGCCGGACTCTCGGTTTGCTATACCTGCGCCACGGCAGGGTGGAGGAGTCCATCGAGGAGTTGGAGATGATAGTGAAGGCCTGGCCGGATGATCACAAGGCCAGGTATTTCCTCGCCTCGGCATATGAGGAAGCCGGTGATCTGGAGGCGGCGCTTGCCCACTTCAGAGAAATCCCGGCGGACTCCGAGTACCATCTCAGTTCAAGGATGCATACGGCTTATATCCTGGACTCCCAAGGAGACCATGAGGGGGCTGAACGCGTCCTGCGTGAGATCCTGGCCAGCGACCAAAGCAAGAGCGAGCCCTACCTGATGCTGGGCTCAATACTCGAAAGACAAGAAAAATACAAAGAAGCGCAAGAGGTTATAGAGGCGGGCCTCCAGCATCACTCGGGCGATGCCGAACTGGTGTTCCGGCTCGGGGTGATACTGGACAAGTCGGGAGAGAAGGACGAGTCCATAGAACAGATGCGGAGGGTCCTGAAAATCGAACCCGATCATGCCGACGCCCTCAACTATATCGGATATACCTATGCAGAGCAAGGGATCAGGCTGGACGAGGCTCTGGAGCTGATCACCAGGGCCCTGGAGATAAAACCCGAGAGCGGATACATCATCGACAGTTTGGGCTGGGTCCACTTCCAGAGGGGAAACTACGAAAGGGCCCTCGAGCATCTGGAAAAAGCCGCGTCGCTTCAGCCGGAAGACCCCACCATCAGTGAACATCTGGGAGACGCCTACCGCAAGAAGGGCATGTACAGGAGGGCCTTGGAGAGTTATCAGAAGGCCGTAGACCTTGATCCCCAGGACCAGGAGCAAAAGGAGTCCATCATGAAGAAGATCGGAGAGGTAAAGGATCTCCTTGAGAAAGGATCCGGGGACTAAGGCTGTGCCGCCCGAACGCCATCGCAACAAAGTGAGGGGGATCTCGGTTGGACTGCTGCTTTTTCTCCTCTGGGGATGCGCCGCGCTTCGTCCTGTAGAGCCCCTGACCGAGAGACAAATCTCAGATGTCCTCGCTCGGATGAAGACGGCTGAAAAAGACGTCTCATCCTTTTATTCCCTGGGGACCTTGTCTGTCAGCCGCGGTCTGGGCCGCTCAGACGAAGTAAAATTCCTGGCCGTAGGAACCCGGCTGCCTCGAAGGCTCAAAGTGGAGATAGCCCACCCCTGGGGAGCACCTATTTTCCACATACTCTTGGAAGAGGACCGAATCCAGGCCTTCTCTTATGATGAGAACACGCTCTATAAGGGCCCGGCCACCAAGGAGGCTCTGGATCGCTTCTTGCCGGGAGCTCCGGACCCCTCCACCGCATGGGACTTATTAAGGGGGTATCCTGCTGTTTCACCTGAGGGCACTGTCTTGGAGGTCAAGGACGAACGCTTCCTGGTTTCAGACAACTCCGGCGAGCCCGATCGATGGGTGGTCATAAAAGGGGCCGACAAGCGCGATCCAGACGAGTTGGTCTTCGTGGAGACCGAATTCCGGGCCTCCTTTTTCTCTCACCGGGAAAAACAGGATATCCCTTACGCATACGAGGTGAAACTCAATCTCCCCGGCAAAGGCGAAGTACGCTTCCGGAACGAAAAGATGGTCTTAAACCGCCCTATCCCTGAAGCCGTCTTCGATCTCCGCACACCGGACGACTGCAAG
>JBKHIW010000277.1:0-3625 GCA_046538465.1 Desulfobacteraceae bacterium
GAGATGCACAGCCTGATCCGAACAACAGGCCCAAAAGGAGGGGCATGACAGAAAATTTTATCAATGGGGGAAAAAAGTTCACGGGCTTTTCTCCTTTGCTTTTGAATCGAATATAACGCCTCTCCTGTTTGAAAAACGGAGTATAAAGGGTTCAGAGGGTCCGGTCAACTGCAAATCATACGGTCCCCACTGGATCCAGCCTGGGTTAGACCCGGGCTTGCCTGCGGGAAGTGATCGTGGTAGAAGTTCGTTGCCTTAAATGTAGAAAGGATCCAGCGCCAGTGATGGTAGAACTTTTCTCCGCAGGAATGGAGTACTACATACTCGGCCTGGCCACGCTCCTCGGGTTTTACATGGCGGCCAACATAGGCGCCAACGACCTTGCCAATGCCATGGGGACCTCGGTCGGGTCCGGTGCCCTGACCATGAAGCAGGCCGTTGTGGTCTCTATCATCTGCAACGTGCTGGGGGCGGTCATGGCCGGGGGGCATGTCACCAACACCATAAGAAAAGGCATGATAGACCCTTCCCTCCTTGCCGGGTCCCCTGAAAAGCTCCTACTCGGGATGTTCGCCGCCCTGGTGGCGGCCGGGATTTGGGTCCAGACTGCAAGTCACTTCGGTCTGCCCGTCTCCACCACCCACTCTGTGGTCGGGGCGGTGGTGGGTTTCGGAGTGCTCGCAGTGGGTGCCGGCGCAGTGAGCTGGGGAACCGTGGCGGCCATAGTGCTGAGCTGGGTGATCTCTCCTGCGGCGGGCGCCCTGATAGGAGGCCTCGCCTACTACCTCATTTATAAGAAAATCTTGTCCTCCATTCATCCGTATGAACAGACCAAGCGGTACGCCCCTTGGATCCTGTCCGTGGTCTTCCTGATCCTGATACTTTCAGTGATCTTCAAAGGACTCAAGAACCTTCATCTTGATTTGAGCTTCGGAAAGGCGCTGCTGATAGCCCTCCCGGTGGCTGTAGCAGCGGGCTTTGCGGGGAGGGCGATCCTCTCCAGACTGGGTGGAGAGAGCTGCCGCTGGATCAGGGGGGATGAGCACGAAAAGGCTGAATGCGTGTTCATATACCTCCAGATAATGACGGCCTGCTATGTGGCCTTTGCCCATGGGGCAAACGACGTGGCCAACGCAGTGGGACCGCTGGCGGCCATTTTCGCCGTGGTAAAGACCAAGACCGTTGCAATGCAGGTGGAGGTCCCGATTTGGATGCTCGCCTCCGGGGGAGCGGCGGTAGGCGGGGGTCTGCTCTTCTTCGGGGCCAAGGTCATGCAGACCATCGGCCGGCGGATAACCGAGATTACTCCGGTGCGCGGGTTCAGCGCGGAGTTCGGAGCCGCCACCACCATCCTGGCCTGCTCCAGGCTGGGCCTCCCGGTTTCCACCACTCACGTCCTGGTGGGCTCGGTAATAGGCGTAGGTTTTATGAGGGGAATGGGGGTGCTGGACCTCAGGGTGATCCGCAACATCCTCTACTCATGGTTCATCACTCTTCCTTTCACCCTCGTGCTTTCCATGGTAATCTATAGTTTACTGGTAAAGTTGTTTCTGTAGGAAACCCGGGAGGAATCCATGCGTACCACATTCATGTCGCTCTTTTATAAGTCACCTTTCGAGAACCTCAAACGCCATGCGGACAAGGTCAACGAGTGTGCAAAGGTCTTTTCCCAGGCGGTGAAGTGCCATCTGGACCGGAAGTGCGAGGCCTTTGACGACTTGACGGATCAAGTGGCGGTGCTCGAGTCAGAAGCCGACGCCATAAAGAGGAACATCCGCGGTCATCTGCCCAAGGGCATCCTGATGCCGGTGGATAAATTCCAGTTCTTCATGTACTTGAGGGAACAGGACAGGGTCTTGGATGCGGTGGAAGAGTCCCTCTACTGGCTCTCTTATAGGCCCGAGGGGTTTGAGAAATCGGTGGGCGATGATTTGCTGTTCTTGGTGGAAAAGGTGATACCTGCCATAGAAGCGCTCTCCCCTTTGGTCGAAGAGGCATCCCAATTCTTCAAGTCCGGTTCGGAGGCCCAGAGGCGGGAGATAAAATCCATCATCCGCGATATCCGCCAGATCGAACACGAGGCAGATCATCTGGAAAGAGAATTGATCCACTATATCTTCGAAAAAGTAAAAGACCCGCTCAAGGTCTTTCATCTCACCCGCCTGGTGGAGACCATCGGCTCCATAGCGGACCACGCGCAAAACGCGTCCGACATGATGCGGGCCATGGTGGCGGAATGACCGGGGTCAGCCCGCACCCCCTCCGCCCCCCTGACCTGCGACTGGGAGATAAACCGTGAAGGTGCATCCTTCGCCCACAACGCTTTCCACCTCCACCCGCCCATGGTGGGCCTGGATCACATGCTTGACTATGGCCAGACCCAAGCCTGTGCCCCCCAGTTTCCGGCTCCTGGAGCGGTCCACTCTATAGAAGCGCTCAAAGATACGCGGGAGGTGTTCGGCGGGGATGCCCGGCCCATGGTCGTGAAACCGGACGGCGATCTCTCCGCTCAGATTTTCCACTTCCACCTTGATTTCCACTCCAGGCCCCCCGTATCTGACCGCGTTCTCAAGTAGATTGACAAAGGCCTGCTCCAGGAAAACCGGATTCAAAAGGATCGCAGGAGCTTGATCGCCGCATTCCAGGCGTATGTCAAAATCCTCTTCAGGATGATTGTCCTTGACGAGTTCTATAGCGGCTGCTGCGACCGAGGCCGGGTCCCCGGGCTCCAAGCGGATCCCTGGAGAATGCTCCGCCTCTTCTATCCTGGAGAGGTTCAAAAGATCCTCCAGCAGGTTCTCCAGCCTCTCCAGGTGGTCATGGATAATCTCCATGAAGCGTGCGGCGGTCCGGGACAGGCCCTGCTCCTGATCCTCGCGGAGGGTTTCCACAAAGCCTTTGATGGCGGTTAAGGGTGTCTTGATCTCATGGCTGACATTGGCCACGAAATCACGCCGCAGGTCTTCCAAGCGCCTCAGCCTGGTAAGGTCGTTAAGGACTATCAATGCGCCCCACCGACTGCCGGTCTCATCCTTCAGGCAGGTCCCATGGGCCTGAATAGTTCTTTCCTCCCCTGCGTAAAGAACCAAGTCCCGCTCAACCAGCTCCTCGGCCCCCAGCGCCTCCTTGACAAAGGCCCCCAGGCCCGGATAACGGGCGATTTCATAAATGCTGCGGCCCCTGGCCCTCTCCGAAGGATATCCGAGCAAGCCGGCTGCGGCCTCGTTTATCCTGATCACCCGGCCGTCTGTATCCACTGCGATCACGCCTTCCACCATGCTGGATAGGACTCCCTCCAGCTGATTCCGTCTGCGTATCACGGCCTTTATCCGCTCATTCAACTGCTCGGCCATCCGATTCATGGCCGCAGCAACCGCAGCCGTCTCCTCGGACCCGGTCTCGGGGAGCCGATGAGACAAGTCCCCTGCTGCGAACCGCTCGGCCCCGTGTGTTATGATTTCCAAGGGCCTGGCCAAGCGGCGGGACACCCAGAGGCTGAGAGCGGCCGCCATGACGGCAATCAAAAGTCCTCCAAAAGCCATCTGAAGGGTGATCTGCCCCAGGGCGGCATGGATGGGTATTACAGTTACTGCTGTTCTAAGAACCCCCAGGAGCTTATTGTCGG
>JBKHIW010000008.1:0-16418 GCA_046538465.1 Desulfobacteraceae bacterium
GGCTTCGGTCAGCGCCTCCCGGCCTGTATAGGAGGCCGGGGGTCCTTCCACTCGTAATTGGAAATCCTCAAGCGCATCGGCAAGGGACTTCAGGCGGCCCTCGATCTCCCGGCCAAGCTCTCCTACGGAGCACTGCTCCAAAAGGGCGGGGTCAGGTGACCTCATCCGGCGAGCGAGCTCACTTATAGCCTCTATTCGCCCTTGTATCTGATCTTCCCGGATGGGCCTCCCTGGGAAACGCCTTTCGAGGGAGCCGGCTTCCTCGGAGAGGGAGGAGAGGAGATCTTCGATCTCCTGCCCAAGCTTGGTCAGCATCCGGTCTTCGCAAAGATACCCACGGCCGATGTCCAACATCAACGCACGGTCGCGGATCTCATGCAGGGCGTCAAACGGCCTTTCCCAGGCGGAGGCCATGGCTTAGACCCTCTCTGGTGAACCTTATCCGGCCCTGGGGCTCTTCCCTCCCAGGTCTCAGCGCTCAATCCTTACCGCGCATACCTTATATTCCGGGATCTTGGCCGTAGGATCCAGGGCCGCGTTGGTCAACACATTGGCTGCTGCAGAGGCCCAGTGAAACGGGATGAAAACCGTCCCGTCCACTGCTTTTTCAGAAATCTGCGCCTTGGCCTCAATAGTCCCTCGCCTGGAGCTGACCCTCAACAGATCTCCTTGGTTGACGCCGTATCGGCCGGCATCCCCTGAAGAGAGCTCCACGAAGCACTCCGGGGCCTGGTGGTTCAGCCCGTCGGTCTTCATGGTCATGCTCCCGGTATGGTACTGGTAGAGGACTCTTCCTGTAGTGAGGAAAAGGGGGAAATCCTGGTCCGGGACCTCGGCCGGTGGCTTGTAGTCTATCGCGTGAAACACGCCCAGCCCGCAGGCAAACTCATCCATGTGGAGGCAAGGCGTTCCTGGGTGATCGGTACTGGGGCACGGCCAATGGATTTCTTCAACCTCTAACCGAGCGTAACTTATCCCGCAGTAGCTGGGCGTAACCCCGGCTATCTCCTCCATTATCTCTTCGGGGTCACTGTACCTCATGGGGTACCCCATCCGGTCTGCGAGATCGCAGAATATACGCCAATCCTCCCTGGCTTCACCGGGCGGCTCTACCGCCTTTCTCACCCGCTGGACCTTTCTCTCGGTATTGGTGAAGGTCCCGTCTTTCTCGGCGAAGCAGGCCGAGGGCAGGATCACATCAGCCAGTCTTGCGGTCTCTGTCATGAAAATATCCTGGACCACGAGAAAATCGAGCTTTTTCAGCGCCTTTCCGGCATGATTGAGATCGGGATCCGATATCATGGGATTCTCACCCACGATATAGAGCCCCTTCAGTCCGCCCTCATGGGCCTTGGTCATCATCTCGGTAATGGTCAGCCCGGTCTCCTCGGGAACACTCTTCACACCCCAGGCCTCGGCCATCCTTTCTCTGACAGCCAAGTCGGCCACCTTTTGGTAGCCTGTGTATACATTGGGCAGCGCTCCCATGTCACAGGCGCCCTGCACATTGTTCTGTCCGCGGAGCGGATTGACCCCGCCCCCTCTTACTCCCACATATCCGCAGAGCATTGCCAGGTTGGCCAAAGACTTCACATTGTCGGTACCGGTTGTGTGTTGGGTGATACCCATGGCATATAGAATGGACCCGGGGCCGTTCGCCGCGAACAGCCTGGCCGCAGCAGCCAGGCTTTCCTTCGGGATGCCGGTAATCCCTTCCACATATTCCGGGGTGTACTTCTCCACGGTCTTTTTCAGGTCTTCGAAACCCACGGTCCTGGAATCGATGTAAGACGAATTATGCAGGCCCTCCTGGATAATGACGTGCATCATTCCGTTTATCCAGGCAACGTCGGTCCCCAGCTCAGGGCGAAGCCACAAATCAGCAAACCGAGTGATGGGAATCCGTCTCGGATCCACCACAATCAGCTTGGCACCCTTGAAGTTTACCGCCCTCTTTACATATGAGGAGAGCACAGGATGGTTCTCCGTGGTGTTTGATCCGGTGATCAAAATCACCCCGGCTTCTTCGATGTCTTCTATGGGGTTCGTCATCGAGCCACTGCCGAACGCGGCGGCCAGACCGGCCACCGTGGAGCTGTGTCAGAGCCGGGCGCAGTGGTCTACATTATTGGTGCCGACCACCACACGCGCAAGTTTCTGGGCCAGGTAGTTCTCTTCATTGGTGATGCGGGCGCTGCTGAGAACTCCTATTGTCTCCGGTCCGGACTCGGTTATGATTCGTTTCAGCCCGTCCGACACCCTTCGGAGAGCCTCATCCCATCCGACCTCCCGGAAGCCCTCTCCGTCTCTTACCAGGGGTTTTTCCAGCCTCTCCGGATGGTGAATGAAATCGCTGCCGAACCGCCCCTTGACACAAAGGCTTCCCCGGTTGGGTCCGACCTCCTCCACACCGGTAACCTTTACTACTCTTCCGTCCCGGACATGAAGATGAATCTGGCATCCCACCCCACAGTAAGGGCAGGTGGACCTGACCTTTTCCGCCTCTTGACGCGGGCCTTCCACGCCCAGCTCCCACTTGGGAACCAGCGCACCCACAGGACAAACCTGGAGGCACTCCCCGCAGAACACGCAGTCGGAGTCGACAAGTGGGAAATCTCCCTTGGCTACTACCTTGGACTTGGCGCCTCTGTATCCGTAGCTTATTGCGTTATTGACCTGGATCTCGTTGCAGGCCTGCACGCATCTACCGCAGAGTATACACCGGCTGAAGTCCCTGACGATGAAAGGGTTGTCTGTCTCTATAGGGTAGCGGGTTTCAACCGGCGCGAAGCGATCAGCCCTGGCCCTGTACATGATGGCCAGCTCCTGCAGCCTGCAATCCCCGTAAGCCGGACAAATATCCTTGTGGCCGTCCGCCTCCATGGCCTTGAGCTGAAAGTCGGTCCACTGATCCAGACCCGCGTCCTTGACCAGGCAGTTATGATCCCCCGAAGCCAGAAGGAGTTCAATATTGAGACGCCGGGCATCGACCACCCGCCTGCTCTCGGTCAAAATCTCCATGCCCGGTGCAGCCGGAGCTGCACAGGAGGCCACCAGGTCCTTTGCTCCCTTGACCTCCACCACACACACCCTGCAGGCCCCTGTTGGAGAAGCCCCCTTGAGATAACAAAGGGTGGGAATATGGATATAATTCCGTTGCGCCACCTCCAGAATCGTTTCTCCTGGAGAGAAGGACACCTCCCGGCCGTCAATGATCATGGTATTTTCGGCTTCCATAGTCACTCCACCTGAAATAAACGAATCCTGGCTTATAAAATACTCGTGCCGCACTGGACAGGCAGGCACCCTATCCTGCATGCGCCTCGGCCAAAGCGAGCATAGAGAAATCCCTCGGAAGTGTCAAGGACGCTTCAACCGGCCGGCGACTCGGCTCTCACATCCATTCAGATGCACTCCTGCGGTAAATTGCGTTGCCTTAGACTCGCCCCCTGGGATATCATTAGTCGGATTCAGTGTGCAGAAGGGAGGCAAGGCGGGGTGGAAGCTTCTGAGTCGCTCACAGAGAAAGGAATGGTGGAGGAAGTAGGCGGGGGCAACGCCATAGTTCGCGTGGGGCGCAACTCGGCATGCGCTCAATGCCGAAGCCGAGGGGCGTGCGAGATGTTTTCCGAGAAAAACATGCGCATAGTAGTGGAAAACACGCTGGGGGCCCGGCAGGGGGACTGGGTAGAGATAAGCGTTCCCGCAGTTTCCTTGCTGAAAATATCCTTGGCCGTCTATTTGATACCCATCCTGGCTCTGGTCCTGGGGGCGGTGATCGGATCGGTCTGGGCCGAGGCGAGGGGAATGGATCCGACCATAACATCCATCTTGACGGGTCTCCTGGCCATGGGAGCGGCCTTTCTGTTGGTGAGGAGATTTGACCGGGGGGCGTCTTCCCCTGACTCCAGATATATCCCACGCATGACCCGCATCATGCCTAATGAAGGATCCCCTTCTCCCTGCGATAGCAAATGAGCCCGCACTGGAGGCAACGCTTGGCCTCATTCAAGGCCTGCTCCTCGGTGTAGCCGAGCTCGATTTCTCTGTCCGGATTTAGACGCTGCTCGGGCTCCGGGAGCGCAGGCATAGACTCCCGGGGTGAGGTGGCGACCGGCTCAACCTCGTCCACATCGATCACCCTGACGCCTTTGCGGATCATATTCTCCGGGCCGTCCACAGTCTCGCCGCTCAAGAAGCGATGTATAGTGGCTGCGGCCCGCCTGCCCGAGCCGATGGCCTCAACCACGGCCCGGTAATCCGCAGCCGCCTCGCCCGGACGAAAGATTCCAAAGACCTCCTCAGCCTCAGGCCCGGCGTAAGGGACGACGGTCTCCCATTTCAATGTCTCCTCGACAAGACTTTCCTCGCCTTCCCCTGGATCCTCATGATCGCGCCGGACATAGATCAGCTCAGGAAAACGGCCCGCCCCCACAAGAATCGTATCTACATTAAGCCATTCCGACCGTCTTTCCCCGGTCTCTCCCACCTGTGTCAGCTCCACATGGGTAAGGTCTTCGTCTTCCCCGGCCATACGGGTTACGGCGGAGTGAAAATGGAGCTGTATTCCTTGCTCCTCCGCATCCCTCAGGACTTCCTCAGAAAAGGCGGCCTGGCCGCGCCCGCGGCGGAACACCATGTGCACCTCTTGGGCCCCGTCCAGAATATGAAGCCTGGCCGCCTCCAGCCCGGACATCCCTCCTCCCAATATGACCACCCGGTTGCCCAAGGCCTTTTGCCGCCCCTCTCTCCGGCCCAGGAGAAAATCAATCAGGAGGCACACTCCCGGAAGTGGGCCGGCCAGCTCCCCACCCTTCCGCTGGGCCACCTGGGAGTCCCATCCACCGATAGCTGCAAGAACCGCATCATTTCCTTTCCTGAGGAGCGAGGCCACCGTGATGTCCTTGCCCAAACGACTTCCGAAAACGAAGGAGACTCCGGCCTCTTGGATGCCTTGGATGTCCCACTCCAGGACCTCTACCGGGAGCCTGTTCCTCGGCAGTCCGAACCTGAGCAGCCCCCCCATCCGATCCGAGGCCTCGTACACAGAGGCCTCATGGCCGAGCCTATTGAGGAAGTATCCGGCGCTCAGCCCCTCGGCACCTCCACCCACTACAGCCACCCGCCGTCCTGTCTCCGGTGCCCGGTAAATCTGCACATGAGCGCCGGAGGCCATTTCCTGATCAGTAGCGAATCTCTTGAGGGGGTTGATGGCCACCGGTTGATCGACCAAATTCCTTCTGCACTCGTATTCGCAGGGATGGACGCATATACGGCCGCATACCGACGGGAAGGGGTTGGTCTCCTTTATCACCCTCACGGCCTCTAGGGGCCTTCCAAGGGATATTTCCCTTATGTATTCGGGAATCCGGACGCCTGCCGGGCATGCTCGCTGACAGGGAGCCGAACACTGGTCAGTAGTGTACTCTTGCTGAATTCGACGGGAGTTGGAGGTCAAGGTGATTATATGCTTGGGACATACCCGCTCACAGGTCCCACAGCCGGTACAAAGATCCGCATCCACTACTGGAAGGTGATCAGGCCCCATGGACAGGGCCCCGAAAGGGCACGCCCTCACGCATGTCCCCAGGCCCAGACATCCCACCGGGCACAGCTTTGATCCTCCGTTGAGCAGGACCGCGGCACGGCAATCCTGAAACCCGTCATAGCTGTATTTGAGATCCGCCTTGTCAAGGCCGTAGGTGCAGCCCGGCCGGGCGATCTCAGGCTCCCGCTCCTTGATCTCCACCCCCAGGAGCCCGGCGATTTCGCTGTGCACGGAGGCTCCGCCTGCTACGCATACATTAGGAGGCGCCTCACCGCTTACAATAGCGCTCGCCGCCCCGCTGCAACCGGGGTAGCCGCATCCACCGCAATTGGCGCCCGGAAGTGCTTCTTCCACTGCAATTATCCTGGGATCGACATAGACATAGAAGACCCGGGAAGCGACGGCAAGCCCCACGCCCGCCACGAGACCAAGTCCGCCTATGGCTAGAAGAGCTGTAAGCATCTCCCTCTCCGTCTTCGGGCCAGCATCCGGATTTTCGTGCAGCCCGGATGCGGCAAGGCGGTCTTATTGAACCATACCGGCAAAACCCAGGAAAGCCAGGGCGAGAAGACCGGCCGTTATCAGGCCGGCGGAAGTCCCCTTGAGACTGGACGCCAATGGTGCGGTGGCCAGCCGCTCCCTGATGCCGGTCATCAAGATCAAGGCCACACCGTAACCAACACTGGAGGAAAAGGCGAACACCAGAGTCTTAACAAAGCTGTATTCATTCTGGATGGAAAGGACCGCCACACCGAGCACTGCACAGTTGGTGGTAATAAGCGGGAGAAAGATCCCCAGTGCCCTGTAGAGAGCCGGGATTGATTTCTGCAGAAACATCTCCACCAGCTGAACCAAGGTGGCGATCACCAGGATAAAGGCAATAGTTTGGAGATATCCAAGCCCATACGGATTAAGGATGAAGTTCTGAACCAGCCACGTGGTGGCGCTGGCAAGGGTGAGAACAAAGACCACCGCCATTCCCATTCCGATGGCTGTATCCAGCCTGTTGCTTACCCCCACAAAGGGGCATAGGCCCAGGTAGCGCACCAGGACTACATTATTCACAAAGGCTGCACTGACAAGCAGGAGCAAGTACTCTGTCATTGTGTTTCACCTCCAAGGGCCGGCTTCCAAAAGGATGCAGGATCCTCATACACCGACCTTTTCATCCCTACTACTCGGCTCCTATCCCCTTTTTTTGTTCTCTTGCACTGATCCAGTTTATAACACCCAGTATGACCCCCAGGCAGATAAAGGCCCCAGGGGCCTTGACCATCACGGAAAACGGCTCATAGGATTCCCACATCACGGCCTGCCCGAAGAGGGTTCCGTTGCCTATGATCTCCCTGACAGCCCCCAGAAAGGTCAGCGACAGGGTGAAGCCGATTCCCTTGCCGAGCCCATCAGCCATTGAGGGTACAACCTTGTTCTTGGAAGCAAACGCCTCCGCCCTTCCCAGGATTATGCAGTTGACCACTATAAGAGGGATAAAAAGACCCAAGACTTGATATAGAGGATAGAAAAAGGCCTGCATGGTCAGCTCCACAATCACCACAAAGGAAGCTATGACCACGATAAAGGCTGCTATACGAACCTTCTTGGGGATCACATTCTTGAGGAGGCTGATAAGGATATTGGAGCAAAGCAGGACAAAGGTGGTAGCCAGCCCCATTCCCATACCGTTCTCCGCCGCCGTGGTGACGGCCAGCGTCGGACAAAGCCCCAATACCAGACGGAATGGAGGAATCTCTTTCCAAAGCCCCTTGGTGAAATCGTTCGCCACACTCATGGATGTCAACTGACCTCCTCTTTGACCCTGGGGAAAAGCTGGACAGCGCGATTGAGGGCTTTAACCACACCCTTGCTGGAAAAAGTGGCGCCGCTGATCCCGTCAATATCCCCGCCCTCAGTAGAGAGCTTGAACTCGTCTTTGAGTTCAATGCCGCGAAACTGGCTCCTGAAGGCCTCCTGAGTTATACGAGCTCCTAATCCGGGCGTTTCCGAGTGGGTCATCACGCTGATCCCGGCCAGATTGCCCTGCATATCGATTCCCACCATGATATCGATATCCCCGCCGTACCCGGACGCGGATTCGGAGAAGCTCACCGCAATCACTTTCCCGTCTTTTTTAGCCAAAAAAATTGTCTTTTCGATGGGATTTCCTTCTTTGTCCTCTCCTACCACCATGGTCATCCGGTCCTGTATGGGGTCATTGGTGTATTCGTACTCCCGCAGGACCTCCTTGATGGAAGGCTCCTGGACATACTTCAGGAGCTGATATTCCCTCTGCTCCTGGGTGGCCTCGTTGACATATGACAAGACCAGCCCGGAGCAGCCGCAGATCACAGCCAAGACAAACACCATTCTGAAGAGCTCACGCAATTTCTACTCTCCTCCCCACGGCCCTCGGCCTGATACGATCCAGAATCGGTGTGAGACCGTTCATAAGAAGGATGGCAAAAGGCACCCCCTCCATGTATCCACCCCAGATACGAATAATCATGGTAAGCAATCCGCATCCTATGCCGTAGATGATCATCCCTGGGGCGCTTAGAGGGGCGGTTCCCATCTCAGGGGCCAGAAAAAAAGCCCCCAGCATAATCCATCCTGAAAGGATGTGATAGGTAGGATGGACATATACCTCAGGATTAACTTTCCAAAAAATAAAGGCTAAAATCCATGTAGAAACAATAAAAGAAACAGGTATATGCCAAGTTATATGCTTTTTAAGGATCAAATAAATTCCGCCCAATAAAATTGCGAGTACACAACCTGTACCAATTTCGCCCGGCACATTCCCTATAAAAAGATCCATGCGCGGGACCCAGTTGAACATCTCCAGGTCCTCCTTCATGGCTATAAGCGCCGGATCGGCGAGGTACTTACCCACCTCGAGGCCGAATTTAGGGTGGGGGATGGGAAAATCCTTCATAGTCTGGGCATAGGAGACCTGCACAAAGGCCCAACCAACCATCACAGAGTTAAACGGATGGCTGCCCAGGCCTCCCAGGAGCTGCTTGCCTACTATTATTGCAACCACTGAACCGGCTACAGCAAGCCACCACGGGACAAGTGAAGAGAGCACCAGCCCCAGCAACACACCAGTTACCAATGCGCTGCCGTCGGTTATGCGAATCTTCTGGCCCATCAGCTTCTGCCAAATAAGCTCGGTGGCAACTGCAGCTACCGCACAAATCAAAACGGTCTCCAGCGCCCCCCAACCGTAATAGAACCACCCGGCGAAAAGAACCGGGACCAGGGCCAAAAAATTGTCTCTCATTATCTTTTGGACAGAGTTCCCCGAATGCACAAACGGGGACATGGAGACATGAAGCTCTGGGCGTTTCATCTTTCCTCCTTCTCCGCCGAAAGCTCGTTCTTCCCGAATCGCAGGAGATGGACCATCGGACGTCGCACCGGACACACATATGAACAAATTCCGCATTCTATACAACGAAAGAGGTCCTTGGCCTCGGCCTCCTCAAATCGGCCGTACTCGCAGGCCCTGGTCAATTCATTGGGAAAGAGCCGCATGGGGCAGGATTGCACGCACCTCCCGCAGTTGATGCAGGGCTCATCCTCGAAGTGCTTGAAATCCTGTTCCCCTTGGAAAATTACCGCCTCTGTTTGCTGCGTGAGGGGCACCTCCAGATCATACATTGCATGACCAAGAAAAGGGCCTCTGGTGACCACCCTTGCGGCATTCTTGGGGGCCGGGCTTATCGTCTGAAGGGCGTCATTCAACAGCGTCCCCTCACGCACGCTTATGAAGCCGTGGATCCATTGAGAAGGAGCCGAGACCTGAACCAGCGCTTCGGTAGCCGGAAGGCCCCTCATCACGGCATCCGCCACTCTGGCCGTTGAGATAACATCCACCATCACTGCACCAACAGCCCTGGCGTCTCCGTTGGGCTGAGGCATCTCATACCCGGTGACTCTTTGCACCAGCAGAGGCTCCAGGCCGGCCGGATAGACATCCGGGCAGCGAATCAATTCTACGCCCTCCATCCGCAGCCCATGTTCCATGGCTTCGGTAAGCTTCTCCTTTTTGGAAACGGCCAATACTGTGCGACGGGCTCCGGACAGGGTCTTTAAGATCGGTATGCCCTCGAGTATGGACTCGCCCATAAACTCCAAGGCCGAGCTTCTCAGCCATACGCCGGGCTGCCGATCCAACCCGTTTATGATCAAACAATCGATGCTCCGCCTGAGATCGGGCACAAACGGGAAAAGCATGGGCGGGATAAGGGCGGGCTGCGCTATTCTAACCGATAAGGGCCAAGGGAACTGGTCCGCCTCACGGATACCCGCCTCTGAGATCAGCCTGAGCCAATCGTACGGATCTCCTGATGGCCCATCCTGATCGGACAACTTTTCAACCTCATCATTTCGGCCGTCCCCCTCGATGACCACCGAAAGGTACTCCCGGCCGAAGGGGCCGAGCCATACCTTGATATCCGCAACAGTGCCGGCGATCGAGGCCCGCACAGCAGGAAGGATCCCGTTGGGGTCCCCGGCTATGCGCTGACCCCTTTTCACCGAATCCCCGGGTACCACCTCGGCCTGCACCCTGCCCAAAGGGAAGTCCACCGGGAGCACCACGCGCTTGGGGGCCGATACCTCCTTGGGTTGGGAGTTGAGATTCCCGGGGCCACCCGCACGAACAGCTATACCCTTAAGTCGTTTCATGATCATCGTCTTTCGCACTTTGATGGAGTCGCAAAAAGCCTAGAACCTGGTTATCTGCCCTTGTAGTTTCAAGGGGTTACAACGTTCCCAGCGGCGGCTGAGCGGGTTTTTGCGAAGCCGTCAACTTTGATGGAGTCGCAAAAAGCCCTGAACCCGGTTCTCCGCCCGCGTAATTTTTAGAGCTTAAACAAGCCCCCGCTTTCTCCAGCCGGCAGCCACGCCGAATCGGTCAGGCGCTTTCTATAATGAACACCTTTTCATGTCAAGGCAGATTTATCATCTTCACGCCTCAAGGCCTCTCTTACGAGGCCTTGAGGCGTGGAGTAAAAATAGACAAAAAAGACCGCTTAAACATGCAAGCTAGTCAATAGCGTCAAACGGGCAGCTGATAATGCAGCTCATGCACTTGATGCACTTTTCCTTGTCTATATAGGCGGTCTCCTTCTTCTTCCATTGGACGGCCCCCGTAGGGCAGTTCTTGAAACATATTCCACACTTCTGGCACCGTTCAGGGTCCACCACGAAATCGACCAATGCGGCACAGCGTTTCGCCGGGCAACGCTTTTCGCTCACATGGGCCTCGTATTCGTCCCTGAAATATCTAAGGGTGGACAGGACCGGGTTGGGACCGGTCTGCCCCAGCCCGCAGAGGGCGGAGTCCTTTATCATGGCGCTCAGCTCCTCGAGGAGCTCGATATCCCCCGGCTCCCCCTCGCCTCGCGTTATCCTCTCCAGGATCTCCAGCATCCGAAGGGTGCCCTCTCTGCATGGCGTACATTTGCCGCACGACTCGTCCCGGATAAAATCCATAAAGAACCGGGCCATGTCCACCATGCAGGTCTTGTCGTCCATCACTATCATCCCGCCCGAGCCCATGATCGCGCCTACATCCACGATAGACTCATAGTCAACAGGAGTGTCCAGGCAGGCTTCGGGAATGCATCCCCCGGAGGGGCCTCCCAGCTGGACCGCCTTGAATTTCCGTTTTCCAGGGATGCCTCCGCCTATGTCATAGATGATGGAGCGAAGGGGCGTGCCCATGGGCACCTCCACCAACCCGATGTTCCTGACCGACCCGGTGAGCGCGAAGACCTTTGTGCCCTTGCTCTTCTCGGTACCTATGCCCGCGTACCAGTCCCCTCCCTTGTTTATAATCTGGGGGACGCTTGCAAAGGTCTCTACATTGTTCAAGACCGTTGGCTTGCCCCACAGCCCCTGATTAGCAGGAAAGGGGGGGCGCGGTCTGGGCATGCCCCGCTTGCCCTCTATGGATTGCATCAGCGCGGTCTCCTCGCCGCACACGAATGCGCCGGCCCCACGGTAGATCTCCAAGTCGAAGCTGAAGCCGCTCTCCAGGATGTCGTCCCCAAGAAGTCCGTAGTCTCTGGCTTGATGGATTGCAATGTCGAGACGCCGCAGGGCCAAGGGATATTCGGCTCGGCAGTATATGTAGCCTTTCGATGCACCCACGGCCCTTGCAGCTATGATCATGCCCTCGAGCACTGCATGGGGATCGGCCTCCAGTACGCTCCTATCCATAAACGCACCCGGATCACCTTCATCCGCATTACACAAGACGTATTTTTCATTCCCCGGTGCCTTTCTGGCGAACTCCCATTTAAGGCCCGTGGGAAAGCCTGCACCCCCGCGCCCCCTAAGACCGGATTTCTTTATTTCCTCTATGACCTCTTCCGGGCTCATTTCCAAAAGGGCCTTTCCGGCCCCAAAGTAGCCGTCTCTGCCTATATATTCATCAATCTTTTCCGGATCGATCGCCCCTCTGTTATGCAGGACTACTATCTGCTGGTGTGCATAAAAAGGGATGTCAGCCATCAAGGGGACCGACCCGACCTCCTTCGGACCCTTGTAGAAAAATTTCTCTACAGGCCGGCCTTTCAAGAAATGCTCATCCACCAGATAAGGGATGTCTTCTGCTTTCAGCTTCTGATAAAAGATCCCTTCCGGTTGAATCAACGCAACCGGCCCTTGGGCGCAAAACCCGTTGCAGCCGGTCTCCACCACTCTTACCTCCCGATCGAGGCCCTTTGCCGCGAGCTCTCTTTCCAATGCAGCACGCACCTCCAGGGCGCCCGAGGCGCGGCACCCTGTTCCACTACAAAGCAGCACTTCCGTTCTATACATACTCATTCGTACTCCCTGCAGGCACTCAGCCGAAGGCCTCGGCCTCCGGTCACTCCTGGAAACAGCCCCTTAAGGCCTACAATCTTGGCCTCACTCACTCCCCTGAGGCAGCGCGAAATCGCTTTGCACCTCGCCTTGGAGGACATGCCTTTTGAACACCTGTCTCATCCTGTCTTGGTCCATGTGCTGATAGACCACCGGCTCCCGACCCTTCATCTCCACGGTCACATTGGGTTCACTGCTGCACATCCCCATGCACCCAGAGTTGAATACACGAACATCCCTACGCCCGCTCTCAGCCAGCTCCTCCAAAAGGGTCTCCATGACCTCCCTGGCCCCTGCAGCGATCCCACACTCGCCCATGTGAACCGTTATCTTTACCGCGGCTTCTCCTTCCCGCAGCGACATGTCCTTGCCCGCCTGTTCCTTAATCCTCTTGAGGTCTTCGATGGTGAGCTTTGGCATGAGCTAACCTCCCTGACCCGTCACTCGTATTGCTCCAGGATGTTCAAGACTCGATCCGGAGTCACCGCTCCATAAGTGTCATTGTCCACCATCAGCACCGGGGCCAATCCGCATGCACCCAAGCAGCGTACGGCCTCCAGGGAAAACCGGCGGTCAGCAGTAGTGCCGCCCACCTCGACCTGGAGCTTGTTTTGCAGGCGGTTCAAGACTTCGCCCATCCCCCGAACATAGCAGGCCGTTCCCAGACAAGCCTTGATGGTGTGCCGTCCCTTGGGCACCATGGAAAAGAACGAATAAAAGGTGACCACGCCGTAAACCGTGCTCCCCGGGATGTTCAGCCTCGTTGCGATATACTCCTGGAGCTCCACCGGGAGGTATCCCGCGGCCTCTTGGCAGTCCTCAAGCACAGGGATGAGTGACCCGGGGGTCCCGCGAAATCGATCAATGACCTCATCCACCCTCTTCATGACATCCTGGGTCAAATCCGGGTTCCGCCCAACTAGACTTTCTGCATGCTCCATGCTTCAATCTCTCCTTAGCCTGATTCAGCCCGTTCAGCCCAAACAGGAATATTGCCGCTCCATCGTATCCAAGAGCCTTCGTCCCGCGGCTCAGGGCCTGAGGCTCAAAAAGCTCGGGGAGTATAGCAGAATAGACCCGATATGCAAAACGTTTTTAACCCCTCTGCGGGGCTTGACAAACACCCTTCAGCAGGATAATTGAGGTATTCCGCCGGGTACACGTTTCATAGGCGCGCCTCGCAAGGGGGTTCAAAGGCCGGCTGTCCTACCATATTTAGACACACCAACGGGGAGCCTGTAATCCATGAAAGAGGATGCCTTGAGCAAAAAGACCGGATCCAGCCGCAGAAAGCGAATCACGCTGCTGGGGGGCATATTGCTTGGGCTCCTGATTGTCTTCGTCTTGGTGGTGATGGCGCTCAACTCCAGGAAGCCCGGTCCGCTCACCGTGGAGGGGAACCAGCCCGGGACCCCGGGGTCGCTCTTCGTCAGGACCAACCAGACCCTGATCAATCAAATGGTGGAAAACTGGCTGCCCAATGATGTGTTCTGGCCTACCGTCTTCCTGGACAATATGCCCAATTTCCAGATCGGGCAGCTCGAGGTGGTAAGGTACAACATCAGGGTCCTCAGGGACAACCTCTCCCGCATGAGAACCACGGACAGGCTGGACCTGGACGTTGACGCGGCCTTTACCTCTCTTTCCAATGATCCCTACAAATGGTGGTTTCCTTCCGCTGAGAGCAAGTGGCGTGCGGCTGAAAGGCATTTAGAGGCCTATCATAGCAACCTGGTCTCAGGAAGGGCGAGTTTCTACCCCAGGGCCGACAACCTGGCCCAGCTGCTCGAGCAGTTCGCCTCACTGATGGGCGGTGTAAACACCCGGCTGATAAACGCCCCTGGAGATATAAGCCGCACGCTGATCCTGGACTCGGATGCGGGCGAATCCAACGCCGGGAGCGGCGTCGTGGAAATCGACATCCCGTGGCACAAGGTGGACGACAACTTCTACTACGCTCAAGGAGTCTCCTACGCCCTGTATGAGTCTTTTCAAGCGATCCGCAAGGAATTCAGGGACGTGCTTGTGGACAAGAACTCGGTTAAACTCGTTGAAAAGATCCTGGAAAACCTAGGGAGATGCCAATTCGAGCCCCTGGTGGTCTGCAACGGCGACCCTGACAGTATCTTTGCCAACCACTCCCTGAATCTCTCCGGGGTCTTCAACGACGCCAGGCAGAAAATAGACTCCCTCGTGGTGGCGCTGCAGCAGGGATGAGGGCATGCCCCGGTCATGCATGAGATGTCCATAGCCCAAGGCCTCGCCGAAATCGTCCACGAGGAAATGGAAAAGGCAGGGGCCAGGTCCCTGCACTCGGTCAGACTGGCCATAGGGGAGATGTCCGCCGTGGTGCCCGAGGCCCTGGCCTTCGGCTTCCAAGTGGTCACCGCCGGGACCCGGATGGAAGGGGCTGAATTAAAGATGGAAACAGTGCCCCTCCGCGGAAGGTGCAGAGACTGCGGGCTCGAGTTTACTATCCAAAACCACGAGTTCCTTTGCCCTCGTTGCAACGGCGGAGGGATTGAAATCCTCTCCGGAAGGGAACTAACAGTGCTGGAGATCTTGGTGGACTGATGAAAAAGGTATCCGTGGTGAGAAACGTCCTTGAGGCGAATGATCAAATCGCCGAGCAGAACCGAGCTCTTTTCGATGAGCACGGACTCGTCGTCCTCAACCTGATGAGCTCCCCCGGAGCCGGGAAGACGTCTCTGCTGGAAAAGACCATAGACGCCCTCAAGGAGGAGACCCGGATAGGCGTCATAGAAGGCGACATCCAGTCGTCCAGGGATGCGGAACGAATAGCCTTGAAAGGGGTGCAGGTGGTCCAGATTAACACCGGCGGGGCGTGCCATCTGGACGGCAATATGATTCAACAGACATTCGGATCCCTGGACTTCGGGTCGATGGACCTGCTGATTGTGGAAAACGTGGGCAATCTCGTCTGTCCTGCAGAGTTCAATGTGGGCGAACACTTCAAGGTCATGATCCTGAGCGTGACCGAAGGCGATGACAAGCCCGCCAAGTACCCTTTGATGTTCCGGGAGTCGTCTGTGCTGCTCGTGAACAAAGTCGACCTTCTTCCTTATGTGGATTGCAGTATACAAACGATCCGTGAAGACGCCGCGAAGATCAATCCCGACATGCTGATCCTCGAGGTCTCCTGCAAGACCGGGCAGGGGCTCCATGATTGGTTTGAATGGTTGAGGCAGGCCCTCAGCGGGCGGAAGACGCCGGTCTCCCGGGATGTGCACCGATCCTAGAGCCGCATATTCATACTTGCATACCCGCGGGTCATGTATTAGGTTTCTTCTGTTCTTTTGCAGGCCCGTCAGACCGAGGGCAAAACATAGGAGTGAGGCCTTCCGGCCTCGGGCGCGGCTCGACTCCCAAGGCGCCCGAGGCCGGAATTGCATAGGAGAAGGATTATGGGCATGGACCAGATGATACCCAAGAGGATGTTCTTCACCAAGGGGGTGGGATGCCACCGAAACAAGCTGCAAAGCTTTGAGTTGGCGCTGAGAAGCGCCGGGGTGGAAAGATGCAATCTAGTCACTATATCAAGCATTTTCCCTCCCGCATGCAAGATTATTTCGAGAGAGATGGGCATAAAAGAGCTTCAATCAGGACAGCTCACCTTTGTAGTTATGGCCCAAAAGAGCACCAACGAACCCAATCGACTGATCTCGGCTGCCATAGGCCTTGCCCGCCCCAAGGATACCAAGCAATACGGCTACATCAGCGAGCACCATGCATTCGGCGAGACCATGAGAAAATCAGCCGACTTTGCAGAGGACCTCGCTGCAACCATGCTCGCATCAACCATGGGAATCGAGCTCGATCCCGATGTGGCATGGGATGAGCGCAAGCAGCTCTACAAGGTGGGCAAGCGGCTTTTCGTCACCAGAAGCGTCGCCCAGTCGGCACGGGGGCATAAGGAAGGCCTTTGGACCACCGTAGTGGCCTGTGCGGTGATGCTCTTGACCTGATACCGCCC
>JBKHIW010000278.1:0-3592 GCA_046538465.1 Desulfobacteraceae bacterium
TAAGGAGCTCCATCACGCCTCGTTGAAGCTTGGTAACGCCGGTTCCCAGCTCCATGTTGATTTTCTGCAAAAAGTAGCTCACCAGGTCCGGCACATCCTCCAGGCGTTCTCTCAGCGGGGGTACATGTATATTGACCACGCTCAGCCTGAAGTAAAGGTCCTCTTTGAACCCCCCTGATTGTACCAGGCCGGAGAGGTCCCGGTTGGTTGCTGCAATGACCCGGCACCTGGATTTAAGCGTCTCCTGCCCTCCCACTCTCATATATTCCCGTCGCTCCAGAAACCCCAGAAGCTTCCCTTGGAGGCTCAGGGGCAGCTCGCCCACCTCGTCCAACAGGAGGGTTCCGGCCCCTGCAAGCTCTATCCTCCCCTGCTTGGTGTAGCTGGCCCCTGTGAACGCGCCTCTTTCATGGCCGAAGAGCTCACTCTCCAAGAGGGTTTCCACCACTGCGGAGCAGTCCAGGGTGACAAAGGGCTCGTGGCTGAAAAGGCTGTTTCTGTGTATCATCCTGGCTATCAGCTCCTTGCCGGTCCCTGTCTCCCCCTGGATGCACACGGTCGCCCTGTTCTGGCACAAAAGGCCGATCATCTTAAAAATATCCCTCATCTTGGGGCTCTTACCCACAATCACCTCCTGGGCAGGAGGCCGCCCCACAACCCCCTCGACCGGTGTGGCCCGATCCACTTCAAGGACCTCCAGGGCCCTGTTAACCGCCCTTTCCACGTCATCCGGGTCAAAGGGCTTATGAAAGTAATCGTAAGCCCCTTTCTTCATCGCCTGAATCGTGCTTTCCATATCATGGAAGGCGGTGATCATGATCACCTTTGCCGGACTGTCGTAGTCCCTGATCCGACTCAGCACCTCCAGGCCGTCCATATCGGGCAGTCGAATGTCCAATATCACTACTTCCGGTCCACACCTGCAAAAGAGATCCAGGCCCTCTTCGGCGCTTGCAGCCTTATAGACCTCGTGTCCCTTTTCCCCAAGGAACATCTCGAGGGATTCCAGAATGGAGTATTCGTCATCAACTACCAGGATCTTGGACATGGCCGTCTCCTCCGGGAAGACGAATTTTGAAGCAGGCCCCTCTAGGATGTACGTTCATCACATCAATACTCCCGCCGTGGGCCTCCACAATCCCCTTGGCATTGCTAAGGCCCAGCCCGGTCCCTCTGCTCTTGGTGGTGAAAAAGGGCTTGAAAAGGCCCGCCTTGGCCTCCTCTGTCAAACCCCGCCCCTGGTCCTGGATGGAGACCTCCACCCAAGTCGAGCCGTTGAAAACAAGGGATTCAGTGGATACCGTTATCCGCTCACCCTTGTTGGACGCCTCTACCGCGTTCAGGAGCAAATTGATAAACGCCTGCTCGAGCTTTTCCCCGTCAACCACCAGGTCCGGGAGATCGGGATCCAAATCGGTGATCAATTGGAGTTCCCGCTCGCGAAACCTCATGTCCAGGAACTCCGTGCAGGATAGCAGAATCAGGTTGATGTCCGCCTTCCGAGGCTTGATCTGGAGTGGCTTGGCAAAATCCAAAAGCTCGGTAAGGATCCGCTCCAGACGCATGACTTCCCTGAGACAGATCTCCAGACGGCGCAGATCATTGCCCTGGATGTGGGTATTGTCCTCCAGGATCCTCAGGTTCAGCTTCACAGCCGCCAGGGGGTTCCTGATCTCATGAGAAAGCGATGCAGTGATCTCCCGCATTCTCTGCTCCATCTTCACCCTTTCGGTTATATCCCGGCAGATCCCGATGCTGGACGGGCGGTGCTCGTACCGCGCATTCTTGGTCAATATCTCCGTGGGGAAACACTCGCCTTCCTTGGTCATGCGCTGATACTCAAAGGTCTGCGGTGCGGCACGGGAATCCGGGCTCTTTGTGTAAAGCCCCATGATCCGCTCTCTGTCTTCGGGGCACACAAATACCTGGAACCCCTTCCCCACTATTTCAAGCAGCTCATAGCCGTGCATTTGGCAGAAGGCCTGGTTGGCAAATGCGATCCGCTCATCTTGAACCACAACGTATCCGTCGGTAATCTCCTCCACCAGCGTCTTGTACTTCAGCTCGGATTCCCTCAGCTCGCTCGTCCTGGCCTTGACCTCTTCCTCCAGCCTGCGGTTGTGCTCCAGGATCTCCTTTTCGTGCATGGTCTGGAAGTGATGGCTGAAGCGCTCAATAGTATAGGTAAGGCATTTGTTGATCTTGTCCGTCCAAAAAAGAAACTCGCCGAACGGCGCCTGACGGGCCAGGAGAGGAAGCACAATCATCCTGTAAAGCTCGAAGGCCCTCTGCACGTGAAAGAGCGGAAATCCGGCCTCCAGTCTCATCCGGGTGATCTTGTCTATGAAACGCTTTATCGCAGCGTAGTCCCCGCAGACCAGCACTTGGTGGTTGGCGTCAAAGGCCTCTGAAACCGTCTGCAGAAGCTCCTTCCTGGGCCTGCGGACGTATTGATCCCCCACTTCCACCTTGAGTCTCAGGACCCACTCCAAAATAATCCTGGACCTGTAGCGGGAGTGGAATTCGAGAAAACTAAAAGCCATTCCTTCTCGCCTGCCCCTTCTTTACCAGGAACATGAGTGCAACCCCGATCGCGGCCATGACGATGTTGATCACAAAGGCGTGATCGTATCTACCGGTGGTATCCCGGAGGATCCCTGCCACCCAGTGTACCACGATGGCGCCCAGTCCGTAAAAAGGGGTCCATGCCCCGATCACCGTTCCCATGACCCGCTTGGGAAAGTAGTCTCCGGCGCACGCTCCGTATATGGGGAAGGTGACGCCATAAAACACAGCCAGGAGCCCGACGAAAAAGGTGAGTGCAGCCCATGAGCTCCCTGAGAGCAGGATACCGGCAAGGGCGGCCGCAATGACGCTGTTGGAAAGGATAATGGTCCTCCTCCTGCCGAGCAGGTCGGAGAGTGGCAGTATGGTCAAGACGCCCAGTATCTGGCAGGAGCCGTGTATAGTGGCAAGAAGACTCGCCTTTTCCAAGGGGAAACCGAGCTGCTGCTCAGCATAGTCCACCATGAATGTGGTGACCCCGTACAGGCTGTAAGAGATAGAGAAATAGGAAAGCCCGATAAGCCAGAAAACGGGTGATTTAAGCACCGAGAGCTGCTCGGCCTTGACCTCGGGCATCCTCGGCTCAGGCCCGGAGGACACGGGTTCCCGCTCCCCCCAAGGACGCCGGCCTGCCGACTCCGGACTGCTCCTCAGGAAAACGGCGTTGCCCAGCACCATGACCAACCCTGCAGCGCCCAGGAAATACCACGCGTGCCGCCAGGTAAAATTCTCTACGATCCATGGAAAGGCAAATCCCATGCTGGCGAATCCAAGCCCGTACCCGGCAGAGAGGATCCCCAAGGCCAAGCCCCTCTTCTGCGGGACGAACCATCTCTGCACCACCGTCAGTACCGGAGTCCACATGCCCGTGGCACCCAGGCCCACCAACGCGAACGAGGCACATGCACCGACAAGGCCGTCCACACTCCCCATCGCAATCAAACCCAGCCCCAGCAAAAGCGCGCAAAAGCTTATCACGCGACGGGCTCCCAGCCTGTCGGTCAAAAAGCCGCTCAGAGGAGTAACA
>JBKHIW010000009.1:0-16373 GCA_046538465.1 Desulfobacteraceae bacterium
CGCTTTTTGTTGACACCCAAAGACGCCTCCCGCTATCCTGCTCCTCAAAAAGCAACTTCCTATCCTGCTTTGAGAGGTGTAAATGATTCAGGATCCCTGCATCTGCTTGATGAACTCGAGCTTGGGCTCGCCTCTGGGAAGGGAATGGTCGGGGTGAAGGGCGATGGTTACGCTGTAGCGTTGCTCCAGGTCCAGGAGCTCCTTTCTCTTGCGGTTCTGCAGGTAGGAAAGCACATCGGGTGAAAGAGTCCCCGTTACCTGGGTTATCTCGCCCTTGGAAAGTCCCACCCAGATCCTCCGCATGACCGAGACCGCGGCGGACTCCACGCTCATCACGGTTCCCCTCCCCCCGCAGTAAGGGCAGCTCTGGTATGTCTTGGACTCTATTGAAGGCCGCAACCGCTGGCGGGAGAGCTCCAGGAGTCCGAACTTGGAGAGGGTGCTGACGTCGGTCTTGGCCCTGTCCTTTTTCATCTCCTCGCGCAGGAGCTTTTCCACCTCACGGTTGTGCTTGCGGTCTTTCATGTCAATGAAGTCAATGACCACCAGGCCTCCGATGTCCCGCAACCTCAATTGGCGGGCGATTTCCTTTGCCGCCTCCTTATTCGTATTGAAGGCCATGCTCTCCACATCCTTTCCCAGCCTCCCCCTGCCGGAGTTCACGTCTATGGAGATAAGGGCCTCAGTAGGATCTATAACGATTGAGCCGCCCGAGGGCAGATTCACCCGATTGCGGTAGATGCTCTCTATCTGCTCCTCGATGTCATAGCGTGTGAAGATAGGGACCTTGTCTTTGTAGTGCTTGACCACCCGCTGATGGCGCGGGGAGATTATCTTCATGTACTCTTTGATCTTGATGTAGGTGTCCTTGTCATCCACCAGGACCTCGTCCACATCGCTGTTGAAGTAATCCCTTAAGGTCCTGAAGCACAGGTCCTGCTCCTTGTGTATCAGGCTGGGAGTGGGGGCCTCGTTGACCTTGGCCTTGATATTTCGCCACATCCGCAGCAGGCGGTTGAGATCCTTGGACAGCTCCTTCTTGTTCTGCCCGGCTGCCACTGTTCTGACTATATATCCGATTTCCTCTGGCAGGGTAAGCTGGCTCATGATCTCCTTGAGGCGCTGGCGCTCGGCGTCGTCCTCTATTTTTCTGGAGACTCCGTTAAGGGTGCGTCCCGGCGTGAGCACCAAGTACCTGCCGGCTATGGAAATATATGTGGTCAAGTGGGCGCCTTTTCGCCCGGGCATCTCTTTGAGGACCTGGACTAAGACCTCCTGTCCCTTTTTCAATACCCTTTCCAGGGGGGGTATATGGCTTGAGTCCAGATCAACTTCGGTCACATAGTACTCGGGATGCACATCCGCCGCAGGCAGGAACCCGTTCTTTTCCACCCCGAAGTTCACGAAGCAGGCCTGAAGACTCGGCTCTATTCGCTCGATGGCGCCCCTATATATATTGCCCTCGCGCTGCTCTGAAATGGTGGTCTCGATATGAAAACCATCGAGCAGTCCGTCCTTAATAAAAGCAACCCGAAACTCCTCGGGATCTACTGCATTTATAAGCATCTTTGTAGTCATTTGTCCTCTGCGGCGTTCTTATCCGCTCGGCCGGGCCGAGGCGGGGTCAGCACACTACTTCCTTCCGTTGCGCTTCATGTGCTGGTAAGCCTGGTACATAAAGGTCCTTACGGCAGCCTCCCGCCCGGGCTGGAAGGTGCCGTCGCATGGGGTGTCCAGGTATGGAAGCCTGTGGCGGTTGGCAACAGGGCGGACCACCGCTGAAGTGATGGTACTCGGCATGCAGGTGAAAGGATAAACATTTACCACCCCGTTATATCCCTCCCGCATGTATCCAATTACACCGGCTATGCTCAGACACGCCTCTGTGCCTACATCAAAGGAAAATAGATCCTCTTCCAACAGCACGCGCTCCAGCTGACCGACATTATGGTCACCGGGTAGGTCTATAATATGTCGTATCCTCTTGTATCCCTGTTTCATCTTCAACTGCCGGTAAAAAAGTTCCAGGCCGTACCCTGCGATCTTGGACAGGCAGTCTCTGATTTCCTTGTATCTCAAAAGCCGCAGGTTTCGGCGGAGGTCGATGCGGGCCCGGCGCATGCAGTCATAAGCCGTGTAATTGATCCACTCGGCGATGGAGGCGTTCACCACTTCACCCCCGTATCTCTCCAGCATCCGAATAATGTCCTGGTTGGCCTGGGTGTGCGTGCGCAGATATATCTCCCCGACAATCCCGATCAAAGGCTTGCGGGGCGTATCGGGGTTGATCAAGGCGGCCCCCTCCTGCGCCGTTCGCTTCAAGTCATCTAAAATACTAGAAAATCTCTTACCCTGACCGTGTTTTTCAAAGGAGCGTGACAGGGTCTCAATGGCCCTTTCCATGAAGGCGTCCGCAGCACCCGGCTCTTTTTCATAGGGACGAATGCGCCACAACAGGCGATCCAGAATATCGGCCACCACCACAGAAAGATACGCGGTCTTGCGAAAGTCTACGACCTGGTCCTCTCGAATCATCCCGACCGGGGAGTAGGCGTTGTCCGAGGTCAGTGAGCCGATCTTCAGGTCCTGCAGGTGTGGGAAGGAATCGAGGACAATCCTTTGGAACTTGTTATACATTCCGAATCGGCAGGGGCCTCCTGCCTCAGGCATGAAATACACATAATCCCGCGCATCAAAGTCCTCGCCGAGCCGCTCCTTTTCCCGGGCCATGAAGTGGAGTATATCACCGGTGGTGACCTGGCAGGGGAAGCACTCCTTGCCCGAGGTGAACTCTTTGCCCAGCTCCAGCCCCTGGTAGGTCTCCATCACCTGTGCCTTAGCCCCGAAGGCGCGAAACGCGGCCGCCATCAGAAGGCACCCGGTACGGTTCATCTGCGGGATGAGAAAAACCTTTTCTCGGACGTCAAAAGTCCCGACTTTTCGGGAAAAACTTTGAAATACACTGCTCTCAGAAGTCTCCATAGCCCCTCAATTGGACAGCTTCCGTTCTTCTGACGCCAGGCTGCTGTTCAGCCTGTCCATGGCGTTTTCAACCACGTTCCTGAAGGCCTCCAACCGGGTCATCACCCCGGCCACCGCGCTGTGCTCGTCGAGCTCCAGGATCAAATAAGGCTTCTCCCCCATGATATGCTTGAAAAAATGCTCCACAAAAGAATCCGCCCCGCAACTGAAGTTGGTCAAATGCAGACCGAAGGTCTCCGGGCGTCTTCGCACGAACTTGGCCGTTCTGAGTATCCTCGCTCCGAGGCCCCAGTACATGGAAGGAAAATCCGAAAGATCCACTTCGCTTACGTCCACCATATCCATGGGCACAGCGGTTACGCCTATCTTGGCCAAATTTTGGCCCAGCCTCAGGTTGAGCCGTTCGTCATAGAGATTATAGGGCCGTCCCGTCACAATCACCAGCGGCTCCCTGGGGTCGTGTTCTTCCATGATCCTCTTGCCTTCCGAATAAAGATCCTGAGAAAAGGCCTCTGTCCCCTCCAAGCCCGCCCCCACGGCCGCACGTATCTCAGAACGGCTACGCCCCAAGGCCTTGCCCAATTGAGCGGCCAGCTCCAGGGCCACGAGATCCGGATCGTTCCGCAGGTGCACAATCGCATGGAGTACATCCAAACCTTGAAAATCAAGTGCGGCTTGAACCATGTACCGGTTGGACTGGACCATGGGACAAAAGAACCCACGCTCGGCTTCGGTGGGCGTAGGCATATCTATGATAGTGGGCAGGAACAGGTACCGGGTCCTGCCCGCGATACTCTTTATATGCCCATGAGAGACCTTCACTGGATAGCAGGTCTCCGCTGTAACGGACTCGATACCACTACTGGATATCTCGCCGTTTGTAGGTGGAGTCAGTACCAGACGATATCCCAGTGCATGGAAAAAATGCGCCCAAAGAATCCCGGTCTGAAAGGTGGAAAAGCTCCGCTGCATTCCAACTGTGGGACGGCCCTCATCCTCGAGCAGCACTTCGCCGGGGGCAAGCTCGCGGTAGAGGCCTTGCATATGCCTCTCCCAAATGGAATCCCACAGCTTGAAGGCATTCTCCCGCTTCTCCCTTCCGCTGGTCACCGCCTCGTAGCGCCCGCATTCTCCCCCCCATATGGTCTTTCTGCCGTCGAAGTTGTATATTTTCAATTTGCACCGGTTGTGACAATTTGGATCAGCCCGGCATATCTTCTCCGTATACTCCATTTTATCCCTGACAGCGCTGAGAATTCCTCGGAATTGGCTCTTAGCCGCCCCCTCGGAGTGCACTTTTTCCTGAACGCTGATGGCAGCACCGTATGCACCCAAAACCTCCCGATGCTTGGGCACCGTTAACGGACGGCCGAGAACGTTCTCAAAAGCGCCCACCACGGCCTTGTTCAAGGATGGCCCCCCCAGGAACATTACGCGGGTGCCCACCTTTCGCTTCCCAACCACACGGTTGAGGTAATTGTAAACCACTGCGTAGCAGAGCCCTGCAATCAGGTCCTTGGTATCCACGCCCTGCTGGAGATAGGAGACAAGATCGGACTCCATGAACACGGTACATCGCTCCGCTAGCCTTACCGGCATTGACGAGGACAGGGCGATTTCCTGAAACTCGTCAACGATGTTGATGCCGTACTTGTTCGCCAGCTCGTGAAGAAAGCTGCCTGTACCTGCAGCGCAGACCTTGTTCATGTCAAAGTCCAAAGGGTAGCGGTTGGCCACATAGATGTACTTGGAGTCCTGCCCGCCGATCTCGAAGATGGTGTCCACTTCCGGATCCATTTCCACCGCCCCCCTGGCATGGGCCGTGATCTCGTCGATGATCAAATCCGCGTTCAGAAAAGTCCCCACCACATTCCGACCCGAGCCCGTTGTGGCCACTCCCTTTATAACCATGTCCTCGCCGAACTCCTCATAAAGCTCGGAGAGCAGTTGTTGAGTTACCTCTATGGGCTTGCCTCTGGTGTGTACGTAGCTCTTGTGAACTATCTTCCGCTCCCTGTCCATTAGGGCGTACTTGGTGGTGGTAGACCCGATATCCAACCCAAGATAAACCGCCTCGCCTCTTCCCGGCCTTTCCCGGGTGATTTTATTGTCCACCGGAAACACGGTCTTCCGAAGTTCCAGCCTTGGGGCTACCGGCAGGTCCGCCAGGGTGTCCTCCTTGGCCGCCTGATAGGCGCTCAACTCCGGGCGGTTCCGCACGTCCTGATTCCGGGCCTGGAGCGCGACCCCGAGGGCGCCCAGTGACGTGCTGTAAGGGGGGACCAGGAGCCCAGGGAAATATCCTCTCAGAGACCGAACCTGAAGCTCGTTCAACGACAGCCCCCCGACAAACAAAATCGGCTCCTCCAGGGCCCTGTTCTGGACTATGGTGCTCACATAATTGCGGGCGTTTCCCACATGAAGGCCGTAGATGATGTCTTCCAGCTTTTCTCCCTTGTTTTGGAGATGGATCATGTCCGACTTGGTAAAAACCGTACAGCGACATGCCACGTTGGCGGGGTTGTCACTCTGCATTCCCATTCGAATAAAGTCGACCAGGATCCGGTCCACCTCGTCCTGGGAGATCTTGACTTCCCTGTCGTAGATGGCGGTTGCCAGTCGCTGGGCCTGCTGGTCGATAAATGAGCCGGTTCCCGAGGCGCACGGCCCGTTGGTGTTGAAGTACTCGAGCTCCCAACCGTCCTCCTGGTGGCTGATCTGGAAAAGGGAGGTGTCCTGTCCTCCCATGCTGATGATGGTCCTGGTATCGGGCTGTACATGAAGCGCCCCCAGGACCTGCGCTATGGTCTCGAACTCGTAAAAGGCGTTGACCCTCCTGCTCAACATGCGGCCGTGGTTGCCCGTAAAGGCCACTGCCTGGATGGACTTTTCCTCAACCTGTGCATAGATCCAGCGCAAGGCCTCGGAAACTTCGTCCTCCAGCCTTCCCAGGTGACGCCTATAAGGAAGCTCAACCAGGATCCTCCCTTCCTGATCTATCACCACGCCGTTCAGACTGACCGAACCTGCGTCAATCCCCACCCAGTAACGCTTCTCAGTATTGTTGATATTGGATCCGCTCATTTTTTTCTCGATGCTCCATTCAGGCACACCAAAAAGCGACCTGTATTGGAGAATTCATCCCGGAAAATCACCGGGACGGCCTTCCTTCGACCCTGAGAGGTAGTATGTCTCTCCTTGGTGAGTCTCGGCCTTCACGCTTCCAGCTTGCTCCAGCCCCTCTACCACCCTCTGCGTCTCTTCCAATCCGATCCCCAGGGTCTCGGCTATATCCTTAAGCCTCACAGGCCGCCTGCCGACCATCTCCCGCACTGTCTCATCAAGGGTCTTGCGGCGCCGCGACCGCCGCCTTCCACGGTAATCGGCTATAACCTCCACACGCTCCCCTAAAAATTCTCTTATCTCTTCCAGGCGTTGGCTGTCAAGGGGGAGGGCAGTCCGCTCCGAGGGGGGCCTTGCCACTGTATTGAGCTGCACGCTGTCCGGGGATATCTCTGTTATACAGCGTCTTAGTCCTTCCAGCTCTTCGGGGGTGTCGTTGATTCCTTTGAGCAGGAACACTTCCAGGGTCAGCCTGCCTGCGTACTCGGAGCGGAAGCGCTTCAGCCCGTCTATGACCTCCATTGAACGGAGAGATCGGTGAGGCCTGTGGATCCGCCTGAAAGTGGCCTCATGAACCGAACACAGGGTAGGGGCCACCCTGTCGGCGTCCTTTACTCTGGCCCTTACCTCCTCCCTGGAAAGGAGGGAACCGTTAGTGAGGAGAACCACCGGAGTATCAGTCATTTCCTTAACCGAAGCTATTACCCTGCCTATTCCCTTGTGGAGTGTCGGCTCCCCTGATCCGGACAAGGTCACTGCATCCGGCGTGACCTCCTTGAGTCGCTCCCTCAACTCGGCAAGGACCCTGTCCACCGGGTGAAGATCAGTGGGAGTGGCTGTAAGCCGTGTGGTCCTGCCCACCTGGCAATATATACAGTCAAAGCTGCAGGTCTTTTTCGGGACAAGGTCCACACCAAGAGAAAGGCCCAGCCTCCTTGAAGGCACAGGGCCGAAAATGTATCCCATGACTTCCCCTTTCAGCGCATATCGCGCCATAACCCCTCAATGTGCATCAGACCAGTTCCGCCCAGTATTCATTTCCACCTCCAGGGGAACCGAGAGTGGGTATACCGATTCCATCTCCTCCTTAATAATCGGCTTTATCTCTTCAACTTCCTGCTGCGGGACCTCGAATACCAGCTCGTCGTGCACCTGAAGAAGCATCCTCGCCCTCCACCCCTTATCTGCCAGACGTCCGTGAATACATATCATAGCTCGCTTGATAAGGTCCGCCGCCGTTCCCTGAATAGGAGTGTTGACTGCCATTCGTTCCGCCTCAGCTCGGACAAAGCTGCTCTTGTGCATGACGTCGGGGAGATAGCGCCTTCGGTTGAACAGCGTAGTGACAAAGCCCTTTGCTCTTGCCTCTTCTATCATCCGTTCCCGAAATCTCAGTACCCCTTCGTGCTTCTTGTAATAGGTATCGATATATGCCTTTGCGGTCTTATGGTCAATGCCCAACTCTTCACTCAACTTGTGCGGCCCCATTCCGTATATGATGCCGAAATTAATGGCCTTGGCGATTCTGCGCTGCTCAGGGCTGACCGCACTCCGAGGCGTCTCAAAGAGCTCCGATGCAGTGCGGGCGTGGATGTCCTCTCCGCTTTTGAAGGCTTCAATAAGCGCTGCATCCTGCGAATAATGAGCGAACACCCTGAGCTCGATTTGGCTGTAGTCTGCTGAAAGAAGCACATTGCCGGTCTCCGCCACAAACCCACGTCGGATGGCCCTGCCTTCCGGAGTCCTGATGGGTATATTCTGCAGATTGGGCTTGCTGCTGCTCAACCTGCCGGTGGCGGCCACTGTCTGATTAAAAGAGGTATGTATCCGCCCGGTCTCCGGATTGACCATCTTGGTCAAGGCGTCTACATACGTGCTCTTGAGTTTGGCCACACTCCTGTAGGCCAGTAAGAGCTCGGGGATCCTGAAGTTCATGGCGGCAAGCTTCTTGAGCACCCTGACGTCCGTGGAGTTACTCTTGGTCTTGGAGGTCTTTCCCTGGGCCGGAAGCCCGAGCTTTTCAAAAAGGACAAACCCCAGTTGCTGGGAAGAGTTTATGTTGAACTCCATCCCGGCCTCTTTGAACACCTCCGCCTCAATCTCCTCCAGCTGCTCTGAAAAGCGTCGGGACATGCGCCGAAACTCTTCCACATCCACCTTGATCCCCGCCCACTCCATGTCCACCAACACCGGTACAAGGCGCATCTCCAAGTCGTAAAACAACGATTCGTTTCCGTCTGCTGCAAGCTTTTCGGCCAATGCCTCCTTAAGCCTCAGAGTTACCTCTGCATCTTCTCCCGCATATCGAGCAGCCTCTTCAACCTCCACCCTGGAAAAGCACTTTTCTTTTGCCCCCTTCCCGGCAACTTCGTGATAAGCGATCATGCGATGATTCAAATAATGCTGGGACAGGTAGTCCAGGTTGTGCTGTCTGAGCCCGGGGTTCAGGACATAAGAGGCCACCATGGTATCAAACTGCAAACCCTTTAGATCCACCCCATGGCGCCTGAGGACCACGGCGTCATACTTGATGTTCTGACCCACCTTGGAGACCCCGGGGTCTTCCAAAAGGCCTCCCAGGATCTCCTTTACCCGAGGCCAGGACAGCTGAGCCGGGGCGCCCGGGTATTGGTGGCTCAATGGGACATACCACGCCCGCCCCCGGCGGCTGGAAATAGAGAGACCCACCAAAGCCGCCCTGAAAGGATCCTTACTCGTGGTCTCAGTATCCAGCGATATTGCTCTCCTCTGCTCTATTTCCCGGGCCAGATCGGCCAAGTCCGCTTCTGTAAGGCACAGGCGTGTAGATGCGAGCCCCGAAGCGGACCGGGAAGCAAAACGCTCCCAAAGCTCCCCGAACTCCAGCTCACGGAAGACCTCGGCCAGCGCGGATTGATCAGGTTCACCCACTCTCAATGAGTCAATCTCGATCTCCAAGGGAAGGTCTGTATCCAGGCGCACCAGCCTGCGGCTTAAGAAGGCCTCTTCCTTAAACGAGGCCAGGTTTTCTTTGAGCTTTCCCCCGGGCATCTCCTCCAAATGCTCATATAAGGCCTCCAAGTCGCCAAAGCACAGGACGAGGTCCAGGGCCTTTTTCTCGCCAATGCCGGGAACGCCCTTGATATTATCAGCGCTGTCCCCGGCCAGACCCATTACATCGGCCACCTGCCGGGGCTCCAGCCCTTTATACATATTTCGAAGAGCATGATAGTCGGTTAGGCGATCCCGCATGGTGTCCAACAACGAGACAGACCGGGATACGATCTGGCGGAAGTCCTTGTCGCCGGTCACCACCACCACGCTGAATCCAGAGGCCTCTCCCCGCCTGGCTAGCGTGCCTATGATATCATCCGCCTCCACCCCTTCCTCTTGTATCATGGGCAGGCCCAGCCCACGCACGATTCGCTCAATGTAGGGAATCTGCACCAAAAGGCTCTCCGGAGCAGGGGGTCTGGTGGCCTTGTAATCAGGGTAGATCCGATGCCGAAATGTCTCGCCTCCAGCATCGAACACCACGGCCAGATACTCCGGCGTCCTTTCATCCAGGAGCTTGAGGAGCATCCGGGTGAAACCGTAAGCAGCATTAGTGGGAAGCCCTCGGGAATTGGAGAGATTCCTTATGGCGTGGTAGGCGCGGTGGATGTAGGAAGTACCGTCCACCAGATAGAGTATCCTTTTATCGGACATCGACCCTTCCCGCTTTTCGACCATGACTACTTGGCATAGTCCACCGCTCTGACTTCTCTAATGACGGTGACCTTGATTTGTCCGGGATAGGTGAGCTCTTTCTCGATCTTCTTGGCTATATCAGAACATATCATATAGGCTTCATCATCGGTGACCACATCGCCTTCCACCATTATCCGAATCTCACGACCTGCTTGAATCGCATAAGATTTGCTTACCCCTTTGAAAGACATAGCGATCTTCTCCAAATCCTCCAGTCTCTTGACATAAGACTCCAGCATTTCCTGGCGTGCGCCCGGCCGAGCCCCTGACAGAGTGTCCGCAGCCTGTACTAATACTGCCAAAACGGTCTCGGGTGAGACTTCTTCGTGATGTGCCGCGATCGCGTGGACCACTTCCTCGGACTCCCCGTACTTCTTGGCCAATTCCGCGCCTATCTGGGCATGGGCGCCCTCCACCTCATGATCCACGGCCTTTCCAATATCATGAAGCAACCCGGCTCTTTTGGCCACCTTTACATTCGCCCCGAGCTCAGCGGCCATCATACCGCATATGAAGGCCACCTCCCTGGAGTGCTGCAGCACGTTCTGTGCGTAGCTCGAACGGTACTTCAAGCGTCCGATCAGCTTGACCAGTTCAGGATGAATTCCGTGGACACCGACATCAAAGGTGGCCTGCTCCCCTGCTTCCTTTATGCTGGCCTCCACTTCCTCATCCACCTTTTTAACAATTTCCTCGATCCTCGCCGGATGAATACGTCCGTCCTCTATAAGCCTTTGCAAGGCCACCTTTGCCACCTCTCGACGAATTGGGTTGAATCCTGATAAAATCACAGCTTCAGGCGTATCATCGATTATCAGGTCAATTCCGGTAGCGGCCTCGATGGCCCGGATGTTACGCCCTTCCCTTCCAATGATACGCCCCTTCATCTCATCGTTGGGAAGGGGTACCACTGAAACTGTCTTTTCAGCCACATAGTCTCCTGCATATCTTTTTATAGCAAGAGCCATGGTCTCCTGAGCTTTTTTCTTTGCTGTTTCCCTGGCTTCAGTTTCTATTCGTCGAATATATTTAACCGCTTCATGCCTGGCCTCTTCTTCCATTGACTTGAGAAGCATTTCCTTTGCTTCCTGGCTGGACATACCGGCCAAATTCTCCAACTGCTTCTTCTGCTCGGAAAGAAGCTCTTCATAGGTCTTCTCCTTTTCTTTAAGCTCCGCTTCCAAGCGCTCCAAGGAACTCTCCTTGCCTGCAAGATGCTTTTCCTTCTTTTCGCATTGCTCTATTTTTTTATCTAAGTTTTCTTCTTTGGCAAAAAGACGTTTTTCTAAAAGTTGAAGCTGCTCCTTCTTTTCATTAGTCTCCTTTTCAAAATCCAATTTCATCTGGTACAGGGTATCTTTGGCCCTGAGCATAGCTTCTTTTTTTAGTGTCTTTGCTCTCTTATGAGCTTCGTTTATTATTTTTTTCGAATACTCATTTATAGATTCGATCTGGTTTTCAACGATTCTCTTGCGAGTCCAAAAGCCGATGGCAAAGCCTAGTACTCCTCCTCCGAGCCCGGCGAGAATCATTTGCAGGATGCTCATGACGGATTACCTCTCTATTATTGGAATCCCGGCGATACAAGCCGGCAACGGGACCTCCCCCAGGTGTCCACGTTCAGAATAAGATTCCTTCCCACTGCAGGGCCGCTGAGGGGATTGCATTGGGAATCCGTGGATTCTTAAAACAAGCTTGTTCAATTGGGTGCAACACAGGGTGGCTGGAGGGAAAGGCCGAAATGGAGGCGGTAGTTGATGTTGCCACGCGATGGCTTAACCACACTATCCAATTACAGAATCAATGTCGTATATCATGGCCTTTATGCGCTGGCTTGCCCGCGTGCTGGTCTCCTGGAGCGCCTTGACCGCCTGGAAGTACTCCTCTGCTATGTGCATCGCCGCAAGGATCGCGGCCTTGCGCTCGCTCAGACCCTCAGAGCTGTCCCGTATCTCCCGGGTCACCTGATTCACGTATTCGGCCACCTTCTTGACGTCTTCCGCGCTCCCGCGACTCCTAACCAGATACTCCTGGTCCAGGATTTTTACTCTTACAGGCTCCATGTACTCGGCCGCATCTCCCAAAACGCCTTCCGGATCCGAATCCGTGCGTAAGCAGCGGGTGCCGGCGGCCCCTAGGCTCACACATTGATTTGTTCAATCTTTTCCAAGAGGGTTATTATACGCTGCTTTGCCTGATCACGGGCAGACCGCAGAGATTCTATCTCTTCAGTAAGATCCGTTATCTTTTCTTCCTGGATCTGCACCTTTTCAGCCAGCGTCTCCTTCTCCTTCTTCAACGTCTGGACATAGGCTATAAGCGAATCCAGCTTCTCCTCTAACGCCTGAAACTGATCCAGTTCTTCTCCCTTATCCATACCCGCCCCTTAAGCCTCGTAAAAGTCCCGGAGCGGCCGCCCCGGGCCCTCCTCCGGTTTTCACCACCTAATTACAATCCCCCCTATGGTCCTGATGACAAAACCAAAGGGATTCACTCGAAATTCCTATCTAATCCCCTACCCAAAAAAAGTCAATAAAAAAGGCAAGCCCAATGGCTTGCCTCTATTAAGGTTGTCCTCAAGAATCCTTTGCTATTCCTGAACCTTGGCTCCTACCTTCAGCCGAATCATGGCCCTTCGGAGAGCGGCTTCGGCCCTGAGAAAATCCACATCCTCCTGGCCGCGCTCCCTGGCCAACCGCTCCCTGGCCCTCTCCAGGGCGTCGCGGGCCCGCTCCATATCAATTTCAGCCGCCTTTTCCGCGGCGTCGACCAGCACCGAGACACGATCGTCCGATACCTCGGCAAAGCCGTCAGTGACAGCCACAAACTCCTTTTTCCCGCCCCACTCGTACCGCAGCTCTCCTGGTTGAATACCGGATAAAAATGGAATGTGGCCGGGAAGGATCCCGAACTCCCCTTCCACTCCCGGCGCTACCACCGAATCAACCTCTCGGCTGACGAGCACCTTCTCAGGGGTTACCACTTCAAGTCTCAACATGCCTGTCATCCCCTCTGGGCCTACTCGCTGGAGGCCATCTTTTCAGCCTTCTCCACGACCTCGTCAATTCCTCCCACCATATAAAAGGCGCCTTCGGGCAAGTCGTCATGTTTGCCCTCGATGATTTCCTTGAACCCTCGAATGGTCTCCTGGACCGAGACGTATTTACCCGGAGTACCGGTGAAGGTCTCGGCCACGTGGAACGGCTGCGAAAGAAAACGTTGTATACGCCTGGCCCTGGCCACTGTGAGCTTGTCCTCATCAGAAAGCTCGTCCATTCCCAAGATAGCGATGATATCCTGGAGATCCTTGTACTTCTGCAGTATCTGCTGGACCTGGCGGGATACGTAGTAGTGCTCCTCCCCCAATATATTCGGGTCCAGGATGCGTGAGGTGGAGTCCAGGGGATCCACCGCCGGATAGATACCCAGCTCGGCGATGGGCCGAGACAGGACCACCGTACCATCCAAATGGGCGAATGTTGTTGCAGGTGCCGGGTCCGTCAAGTCGTCTGCAGGCACATACACACACTGTACCGAGGTGATGGAGCCTTTCTTCGTCGAGGTGATCCGCTCCTGCAGCTCACCCAAGTCCGTCCCCAGGGTGGGCTGGTAGCCCACTGCTGACGGCATTCTTCCCAGAGTCGCTGAAACCTCCTGCCCCGCCTGAGTGAACCTGAAGATATTATCGATAAAAAGCAGAACATCCTGCCCCTTTTCGTCGCGATAATACTCTGCGGCTGTAAGCGCGGAAAGGGCAACCCGAGCGCGGGCACCCGGCGGCTCGGTCATCTGCCCGTAGATCAGGGCGGCCTTTTGCACCACGCCCGACTCCTTCATCTCCAGGTATAGGTCGTTGCCCTCCCTGGTGCGTTCTCCTACTCCGGCAAACACGGAGATACCGCCGTGCTGCATGGCAATATTGTGAATCATCTCCATCATGATGACGGTCTTGCCTACCCCGGCTCCTCCAAACATCCCCATCTTGCCGCCCCGAGGGAATGGGACCAACAGGTCGATAACTTTGACGCCGGTTTCCAGCACATTCACGGACGTGTCCTGATCAACGAATGACGGTGCGTGCCGATGTATGGGCAGATACTCAGAGGTGTCCACCGGACCCAACCCGTCCACGGGACGTCCCACAACATTGAGGACCCGGCCTAGAATGGGATCGCCGGCCGGCATCATGATAGGCTTCTCCGAGTTCTTGGCGGGCATCCCGCGCACCAGCCCGTCCGTAACGTCCATGGCTATACAGCGCACGACATTGTCCCCAAGGTGCTGCGCCACCTCAACCACCAGGTTGTCCTCCTTGTCGTCGATGGCGGGATTGGTGATGAAAAGAGCCGTCAAAATCTCCGGCAACTCCCCTTCCGGAAACTCCACGTCCACGACAGGACCTGTCACCTGAATCACTTTACCTTCATTCATGATATATACAAGACCTCCTTATCATTGGGAAAACGTTTAGCCCTGCCTGATGGCCTCAGCCCCGCCCACAATGTCCATGAGCTCCGCCGTGATGGCCGCCTGTCGTGCCTTGTTATAGGCCAGCGTCAGGTTATGGATCATATCCTTGCAGTTCTTAGTGGCGTTGTCCATAGCGGTCATCCTCGCCGCATGTTCGCTCACCTCATTCTGGAGAAAAGCATTATAAATCTGAACACTTATATGCTTAGGCAAAAGATCAATCAGCAACCCCTCAGCACTCGGCTCACAGAGGTATTCCTCATCTCCCCCAGCCTCCGCGACTTCACCCCGGGGAGGCTCGATGGGGAGCAGCTTGACCACGCTTATCTCCTGGCGGGCCATACTGATGAAGTGCATGTACATCATATACACCTCGTCCGTCTCGCCCCCCAAAAAGCGATCGATGAACTGGCGGGTCATATGGTTTACGAAAGCCATGTCTATCTTTCCGTACAGCTGTACATGGCTCTCAGTGACCGGGTAACTGCGCTTCCTGAAGTAATCCCTGCCTTTTCGGCCTATAGACGTCAAACTATAATCGATTCCGCGGCCCTTCAGATCCTCTATGAACTGCTCGCCGCGGTTGAGCAGCTGGGCGTTGAAGCTTCCGCACAGGCCCCTATCAGCCGTAAAGTGAAGCAGCTCAACCTTGTTAACCTCCTCTTTTCGAATCAAAAGAGGGTGGATGTCAGACTCGATGCGGCTGGCTAAGTTCTCCAGCACCTCGGCGAATTTTCGGGCGTAAGGCTCAAAGGCCTCAACCTTGCCCTGGGTGGTGCGAAGTTTTGCCGCGGCTACCATATTCATAGCCCGTGTTATTTGCTGGGTCTTTTTTACTGCGCCTATCTTCCGATGAATGTCTTTTAGTGTCGCCATTTATCTTATCTCTGTCTTAGCGTGATCTTTTAAAAAACCGAAATTATTTCTATCCACACCTTAGAGCCCTTTTCTCAGGAAGAAGGCTGAAAAATACCCTGAAATTCGTCCAGGGCCTTTGCCAGCTTATCATTCAACTCATCGCTGATGTCGCCCTTCTCCTTGATCTCCTGGAGGAGTTCAGGATGTTTGCTGTCCATAAACTCCAGCATCTGAGTCTCGAACTCCAGCACCGCCTCCTCCGGCCACTGGTCCAAGTATCCGTTGGCGGCGGCAAACAGGATCATGACCTCCCTCTCGGCGCTCATGGGCTGATACTGGGGCTGCTTGAGCACCTCAACCAACCGCCGCCCCCTGGCGAGCTGCCGCTGGGTGGCCTTGTCCAGGTCGCTCCCGAACTGGGCGAAGGCCTCGAGCTCGCGGTATTGCGCCATATCCAGCCTTAAGGTGCCGGCCACCTTCTTCATCGCCTTTGTCTGAGCGGCACCGCCCACCCGCGATACCGACAGACCCACGTTAATCGCCGGGCGCACCCCGGAAAAGAAAAGGCCGGGCTCCAAGTAAACCTGTCCGTCAGTAATTGAGATAACATTGGTGGGGATATAAGCCGAGACGTCCCCGGCTTGGGTCTCAATTATGGGCAAGGCGGTCAGGGAGCCCGCTCCCAGCTCGTCGTTGAGCTTGGCTGCGCGCTCCAGCAATCTGGAGTGATTGTAGAAGATGTCCCCCGGGAAGGCCTCGCGACCGGGCGGCCGCCTGAGCAGGAGAGAAACCTGCCGGTACGCCGTAGCCTGCTTGCTCAGGTCGTCGTAGACTATCAGGGCGTGCTTGCCGTTGTCGCGGTAGTACTCCCCTATGGAACAGCCCGAATAAGGGGCCAGGTATTGCTGAGTTGCGGGGTCACTGGCGCACGCGGCCACCACGGTGGTATATTCCATGGCCCCGTGACGCTCCAGGGTATCCACCACTTGAGCGACTGTGGACTTTTTCTGCCCGACGGCCACATATATGCAGTATACATCCGTGTCTTTCTGATTGAGAATCGCGTCCACGCAGATGGCCGTCTTCCCGATTTGACGATCACCGATGATAAGCTCTCTCTGGCCTCGTCCTATCGGGGTCATTGCATCAATTGCCTTTATCCCGGTATACATGGGCTCGGCGACCGGCTGACGGGCAATAACACCCGGGGC
>JBKHIW010000279.1:0-3576 GCA_046538465.1 Desulfobacteraceae bacterium
TTCCCGGGCCGGGGCCACCGTGATGCCCTCAGCGTCCATTACCTCTTTGAACCGGCCCGGGTCACGCTGCACCCGGCCGATGGTGTTGACCGCGCTTGCCGGGACGATCTTTCCAGGGGAGCTCATCGGTGTCGCGTCTTTTCCTTCATCCTGTCTGCAAGCCGGTGGATTCTTTTCAGCCGGTAAACCGATTACATCTTTAATTCACAGGGCCGTGGCTTTCAACCGGCCCTGGTTTTTGATCCGGCGCCGGCAGGCGTAGGGAAGTGGCATGCTTGTTGCTTCATTAATGGAAAAGGCCTGAACCGGGGATCAGGCCCCTCAAGGGCCGCTGTCAAGCGGACGCGCCCCGCGGGCGGCCGTGCGTGAAGGGCTGCAGGGCCTGTTGTTGACGAAAGTGGCGGAAAATTGACGCCTCTTGGGCGCGGAGGTGTTCAGAGAATTGGCGATTTTCAAAAAAAACAATAACAACAAGGAAATCCCGAGCACCAACACGTGGATGACCACGTACACGGATCTCACCACGCTGCTCCTTACATTCTTCGTACTCCTCTTGAGCATTGCCACCATTGATGAGAAGAACAAGCGCCTGGCGCTGAACTCCCTGGTGGGCGCCTTCGGGTTCAAGCCCGGGGCTCATTCCATCATCGGCAGCGATGACGGGGTCAATATCACCCTGAGCTCGGCGCCTATAAAGAAAGAAGAAATAGTACTGGAGAGGCTTCAAAACGTGGTTCTCAAGAACGCCCTGGAAGAAGACGTACAAATAATCAAAGAAGCGGATAGGATAGTGCTTAACCTAGGGAACAAGATCCTTTTCAAGGACGGCTCGAGTGAGCTGCGGCCCGGATCGCGTGGCCTCCTGAACGAGCTGGGGGAGGTCATCGGCCGGGAGGATTTGTCCCTGGCCGAGCTCAGGGGATACGCCGCCCATTCCGAGACCGTATTTGATGAGAATCCCGGGCGCTCCGCCATGCTGCTTTCCTCCAGGCGGGCTCAGGCGGTCTTCATCCACTTCCTGGAAGAGACTGGGATTCCGCCGGAAAAGATGGCGGCGCACGGCTTCGGGATCGATCCACAGCAGAACAGGGAGGCCATGCGCAAGGGGGTTCTCAACCGCCAGGTGCAAGTGATACTGGACTATGACGAGGAGGTCCCGTACAGGCTGAGGAAGGACTCTAGAACCGATCCTGTACTGGACTTCAAAGGATTTCTTTTCCGCATGCCGGGGAACATGGATGACTGAGGAGATCAAGCCCAGGACTGAGGAAGAGCGGAGGTCGGGGCCGGCCGGATGGATGGTGACCTTCTCAGACCTATCCACACTGCTCCTTACCTTCTTCGTGCTTCTGCTCTCCATGTCCTCCATGGACAACCGCAAGCTTAAGAGCATGTTTACCAACTTCACCAGCAGCTGCGGCATACTCTTGTTCAAGGAGTACGGCGAGATCTACCAGCCCAGGGAGGTCATGATCCAGGGGATCACCCAGCGGCTGAAGGACGCACTTGTGATCCGCAAGGCCGAAGATCCGATGGAGGACCTGACCGAGGAGATGGAGCAAGAGCTGCTCAAGACCGCAGGGGGTCTCTTGGAGGTGGAGTATTTCAAGGACGGCTTCAAGCTTGTCTTCGGCCACCAGATGCTCTTCCGCACCGGGAGCGCCGAGCTTAGAGAGGACATGAGGCCCGTCCTGGAAAAGGTCGCCCGCTTCATGAAGCATACTGATTATCAAGTATATATAGACGGGCATACAGATGAGGTGCCGATCCGCGGAGGTCCCTACGGCTCCAACCGCGAGCTCTCCCTGGCCAGGGCGGCGGCGGTTATGGATTATCTGGTTGAAGATCAGGGCCTGGAGAGCGCTGCCATAGCCCTGGGTGGATACGGTCCCATGAAGCCGAGGGCCGAAGGGGGCTCTCCGGAGGACCTCCAGAAAAACCGCAGGGTGGAGGTGATATTCAAGAACAAGAAATACTTTTGAGGCTTCCGCCCCTCATCGGTTTCCGCTTTCCCTGCGCCTGAGGACTATGCGGAGCGGGACTTTGCTCAGACCGAACCGCTCTTTTATTCGGTTGGCCAGGAAGCGCCTGTAGGACTCCGGCAGGAGGTCCGGGCGGTTTACAAAGACCACGAATGTGGGCGGCCGCGTCCCGGTCTGAGTGGCGTAGTAAAGCTTCACCCTGCCGCCCGAAGCCCTGGGCGGCGGTTTTTCAGAGAGGATTTCCCCGACCGCACGGTTGAGCTCCCCGGTCCCCACCCTGGTGCAAAAGGGTGCCCAGACCTCCTCGATGGACCTGAACAGCCCGCCCAGTCCCTGCCCGGTAAGGGCTGAAAGGTGCACCTTGGGGGCGAAGGATACAAACCCCAACCTGCGCTCCACTGAGGCGGCGATTTCCCTGCGGCGGGTGGGATCGCCCTTCACCAGGTCCCATTTATTTACCCCCAGCACCAGGGCCCGCCCCCGCTCCAGTGCAAACCCGCATATTCTTGCGTCCTGCTCCGCCACCCCGGCTGCGGCGTCCAGGAGCACCACGGCAATATGAGCGCGATCCAGGCTCCTCAGCGTCTTGATCATGCTGAATTTTTCCAGTCTCTCTTTTACCTTGGCCCTTCTTCTCAGCCCGGCCGTATCGATAAGGAGGTAGTCCCTGCCTCGAAGGGAGAAGGGAGTGTCCACCGAGTCCCGGGTGGTGCCCGGCTCGTCGCTGACCAGGAGTCTTTCCATGCCCAGGATCTTATTTATGAGCGAGGACTTGCCCGCATTGGGCCTCCCTACCACAGTGACCCGGATCCTGTGGGGCTCGGCCTCGTCCTCGGCCGCCGGCTCAAGGCCCTTCATCACCTCGTCCATCAGGCCCCTTACCCCATAGCCGTGCTCAGCGGATATTGGTCGGGCCTCTCCCAGCCCCAGCTCGTAGAAGTCCAGGGCAAGTGCGTCCTGCTCAGGCCCGTCCACCTTGTTGATCGTCAGGAATATGCTTTTCCCGGCCCTTCGGAGCATATCGGCAATCTCGCGGTCCTCGGGCGTGGGCCCTCTTCGGCCGTTCACCATGAATATTATACGGTCGGCCTGGTCCACGGCCTCCATGACCTGCTCCCTGATCCTTTGCACGAGGGAGCCTTTTTCCTGGGGCGCCAGGCCTCCTGTGTCCACGAGTTGGACCGGCACCTCGTTCCAGCGCACCGCGGCATAAAGCCTGTCCCGGGTCACCCCGGGGCGGTCGTCGACCAAGGCATCCCGCGAACGGGTGAGGCGGTTGAACAAAGTGGACTTTCCTACGTTGGGACGTCCTACGATGGCGATCACAGGGGTAGTCATCAAGGAGGCTTCTCTAAAGATATCCGCTGTCACTTAAGGGATGCGGGCCCACGGTGCGGCCCGCCCAAGGCTAGAGGACCGATTCTACGGCGGGGAGGCAGTCCGTGGGAAACACCCCTGAAAGGGGCGCTTCGGCTGCATGGGCCTGAATGATCCGGCGGAGGTCCTTAAGCCGCACGGGCTTTTGGAAAAGCGCCTCTGCAAGTCCCTCCGAGAGGATTCTTCCCGCCCTGGGGTCATCCGGATTTCCGGTAAG
>JBKHIW010000280.1:0-3572 GCA_046538465.1 Desulfobacteraceae bacterium
AAAGCTGCGCGAACTCGATCGAGCCCAGCCAGGCCAGGCACAGAAAGACCGCCCTCCACCAGCTCTCCCCGGCCTCTTCCAGGAGCCATATCAGGCTGCCGTATAAAAACATCTTCTCGAAGAGTACGCATACGTTTATTAACCTGTCGCCGGCCAAAAACCCGTAAAGGGGGAGCCAGTGGAATTCATTCCGGCCCTCTGCGACCACCTCGAAGGGGAGGAGACCCCTGATACTTACAACCGCCACTATGAGGATTAGGAGTATATGGGCGGGCCGGCGGGAGCGCCTAAGCTTGATCCACATCAATACCCCGGCCAGCCCTCCGACTACGTCGGACAGGGTGAGCACCCGCTCTACCACCGCCACCTGGCCGCAGAAGACCGCCAGCACTGTGAGGAGCATCAGCCGGGGCTTGAGCGGCCTCCCGGTGTGCGTGGAGACCATGTGGCCGAAGACGCTCCACCCGGCCAGGTGGAGCAGGGTGTCGAAGACCGAGAGGTGCGGGTGTAGTAGGAGCGGCTTGAGGGCGTCTTTGATGTACCCGAGATCAGGTGAGGGAAGGAAAGGGGCGAGCCTCCCGGCCGGCCACAGGCCCGCCAGCAGCAGGGGGACTGACTTCCACAGCTCCAGCCCGCGCTTTCCCCCGAAGAAGCGGAACCTGTTCACCACGCTGAAGACTCCGGCGGCCAGGCCCCCGGCCGTGTTCAGGATCACGTCCAGGGAACTGGGCACCCGGTCGGGTATGAATATCTGCAGGTACTGAAGGAGGTAGGAAAAGAGAAGAGAGCAAAGGGTTATCCAGATCATATAGTAAACATGCCTGAAAGGGCTTTTCATGGCCCTCACGCCCAGGAAGCCGAAGGGCATGAAAAGGACGAGGTTGGCGGCCACGTCTCCTATGCTGATGACGTTTTTGTAGGAAAGCACCGCCCACAGCCCGGTGGAGGCGGCTTGCTCCGGCCTGAAGTCGAACGGATAGGTGGAGCCGTACGCTACAAAAAGGGTATATAACAAAAAGGCCTTGAACTCGGTCTTGGAGGTATCGAACGGGAATATTGCAGCGAGCATAATAAGACTATCACTCCCACCTGAAAAAACCTCCGCATTCTATTGATCCTAAGGAGCGTAGTCCAGACCTATCGGTCCGTGAAAAAGCCGGATACGGATTTGACCGAGGTGAAGACCATGGCGGGCGGGTTCGTCACGCCTTTTGAGAATAAGGCGCGGTTTCCGTCAGGGCCTCTTCCAGGGACTCCAGGTCGGTCACCGCGCTCCTACAGGCATACCCCTGGCAGAGGTAAAAGGCGGAGTGTCCGCCCCTCGGGGTCATTGAGGCGGTAAAAGGGGCGAGATCCATCAGTTTGGCTCCGGCCTCTCCGGGGGGCTTCATCATGAGGACGCTGTTTGGTAGGAATCTTCGCTGAACCGCCTCCAGCATGTCTTTGCCCCCGCCCGGACGGTCTTCTGCAATTACCATTTCCAGGGAGGGCCCCAGGGCGAAATCAACGGCGCCGAGGAAATGGGCGTAGGCCATGGGAGATTTTTTCAGCCTTCCTGAAAAGGCCTTTAGCATCTTGTCCGCATACTCCTCGAGCTCCACCCGGCCGGTCATACGGCCCAGCCTGAGGAGGTTGAGAGCGGCCACCGAGTTTCCCGAGGGCATGGCGCCGTCTTGAACGGCCTTCTGACGCGTGATAAGAGGCGGGTTATCCTCGCCTGCATAATACAGTCCACCGCCGCCCTCATCCCAGAAAAGATCCAGCATGGCTTTGTTCAGGGCCAGGGCCTCCTCCAGGTAGCGGAGATCAAAGGCGGCTTCGTAAAGCTCTATCAGCCCCCAGACCAGATAGGCGTAGTCGTCGAGATAGCCGGGCTGCGCAGCTTCTCCATCGCGATAGCGGCGGTACAGGCGGTCTCCTTCCCTCAGGTTCTTTTCAATAAAATCATACGCTCCGGCCGCCGCCTCCCTGTATCCGGATTCACCGAGCACCTGCGCCCCCTTGGCCAGGGCGGCGATCATCAGGCCGTTCCATGCGGTGAGGACCTTGTCGTCTTTGAACGGATTAGCCCGCCTGCTTCTTGCCCGGTAAAGCCTGTCCGCGGCCTCTTTCATCCGCTCGAATAGCTCCTTTGGCCTCAGCCCCTTTTGAGCGGCGAGGTCCTCCAGTGAAGTGGTGATATGGGGGACGCTGGATCCGTCCTCGAGGTTTCCCGTATGGGAGATGTTGTAGTACTCGCAAAAGAGTCCTCCCAGCTCCTCTCCCAGCTCGGCGGTCACCTGCTCGGGCTTCCAGAGGTAAAAAAGGCCTTCCCCGCCGTCGCTGTCCGCATCCTCGGCCGCATAAAACGCCCCCTCAGGCGAGGTCATATCCCTGAGGACGTAGGTCAATACCTCCTTTGCGACTTCGGCGTAGGCGGGCTTTCGGGTGAGCTGAAAGGCCTCTGTATAGGCAATAGCCAGCAGGGCTTGGTCATAGAGCATCTTTTCAAAGTGAGGGATGGTCCATTTCTGGTCCACCGAGTACCTGTGGAAGCCCGAACCGAGGTGGTCGAAGATCCCCCCCCGGCGCATGGCCTGGAGGGTCTTTTCCACCATGTCCATGGCCTTGGACTCCGGGTCTCTGCAGTGCCAGCGCATCAGGAAGCTCAAGCGGTGAGGGGTGGGGAACTTGGGGGACCTCCCGAACCCTCCCCAATAGCGGTCAAAGCTCTTGGCGTGCTCCCTGTACCCGGCCTCCAGTACCTCCAGCCCGGGGACCGATCCGCCGCCCTCCTCGGTCTCAGGCTCTTCCATTGCAACGGTAAGCTGGTCCGCCGCCTTGAGCACCGTCTCCCTCTCGGTGTTCCACTTATCCGCCATCTGCTCCAGCAGATCCGCGAACCCCGGACGCCCCAGCCTGCCTGTCTTGGGGAAATAGGTGCCGGCGTAAAAGGGCTTGCCCTCCGGAGTAAGAAAAACAGAAAGCGGCCACCCTCCCTGTCCTGTCAGGGCAATGCAGGCCGCCATGTACACCTGGTCCACATCCGGCCGTTCCTCCCGGTCCACTTTCACCGGGACATAGTGCTGATTGAGGACCCGGGCCACCCCCTCGTCCTCAAAGGACTCATGGGCCATCACATGGCACCAATGGCAGGTGGAGTAGCCCACCGACAGAAATACCGGCTTGTCTTCCTTGCGCGCCTTTTCAAAGGCCTCTTCGCCCCACGGATACCAATCCACCGGGTTCTCGGCGTGCTGGAGGAGGTAAGGGCTCTTTTGCTCGGCTAATCGATTGCTCATGATATACTCCCATATACAATTTTACACCAGGACATGCGCCCAAGCAATCAATTAAACAGGTTCATTCGGATTGCGCTTCTTCTCCGAGGCGGCGGTAGAGCGTCCTGCGGCCGATTCCCAGGATGGAGGCGGCCCTTCGCTTGTTCCCCCCCACTTTTTCCAGCACGTGCCTGATGTAGCGCCTCTCCACTTCGGCCAGCACGGGCAGGTCGTCGTCTCTCCCGGGGATGCCCCACACCGGGGCCGGGGGCTGTTGGGAGTCGGGCCGGTAATCCTTGATCCTGGATGGGA
>JBKHIW010000010.1:0-16342 GCA_046538465.1 Desulfobacteraceae bacterium
CACACCAAGGGGTCTCCGGATAGGAGGGTGATCCTGATACCTGACTTCTAGCGATGTTTACAAGGCCTTTAGGCATGAGTTCAACCGCTGTAGAAAGGGCCTGTTGTTTTGAGTAATGTGAAAAGGACAAAAGGAGGAAAGCTCTATGACACTTGATTGGCTCCCAAGAGACAATGAATTAAAAGATCACAATCTGTTCGGTGACGAGCACTTCGGGACCGAACCACCTTGCACGACGTATGAAAAAAAGCCGCTCAAGAACCCGGAAACCGGGGAGATCGTGGAGGGTCTTAGCACGGCATGGATCACCCTGAACAATCCGGTGCAGTTCAACTCCTACACCACGCAGATGCTGAAGGGCGTGATCGCCGGGATGCAAAAGGCCTCCATGGAGCGGGACGTTCAGGCCATCATCTTTACAGCCGCCGGGGACAAGGCGTTCTGCACGGGCGGCAACACCAAGGAATATGCAGAATACTATTCCAAGAGGCCGCTGGAGTACGCCCAGTATATGGACCTCTTCTCAGGGACCATCGATGCGATTCTCAAGGCGCGCAAACCGGTCATCTGCCGGTGCAACGGCATGCGCATCGCCGGCGGCCAGGAAATAGGCCAGGCCTGCGATCTCACCGTAGCAGCTGATACGGCCGCATTCGGCCAGGCAGGGACCCGCCACGGGTCCACGCCAACCGGCGGTTCCACGGACTTCCTGCCTTGGAACTTGACCATGGAGCAGGCCATGTGGCAGGCCATCGCCAATGAGATGTGGAGCGCGGCCAAGATGGAGCGGGTGGGTCTGATCAGCAAGGCCATCCCCATTAAGAAGAACGACAAGGGCGAATGGGTCCGGGACCCCAGGGTAATTACGGACAAGTATACGGAAAACGGGGAGATCGTCTACGGCGAGTTCAAGAAGGGGGACGCCTTCAAGGCTGCCAAGGACGAACTCAAGGTTTTGGAGACCGACTGGACCCTCCTAGATGACTTCATCGACAGGATGGTCTGGACGCTGTCCAGCACCACCTTCCTCTGCCTGATGAACACCATCGAGAGCATAAGGGTGAAGAAGCGCTTCTTCTGGGATTCGGCCAAGAGCAGCCAGATATACTGGTTAGCCGCCAACATGAACTGCGAGGCCTTCCTCGGGTTCAACGCCTTCAACACCCAGAAAATGACGGGCAAGAGGGAGATAGACTTCATCAAGTACCGCCGGCTACTGGCTGAGGCCCGGACCTTTGACGAGGATTTCGCCGAAGAGGTGCTTCCCAAGCCCAAGGACTGATTCCTGAAAAGAGAGGACTTGGAAATGGCTCTAGAACACATTGAAACCAAGGTTCAAGACGGCCTGGGGACCATCACCCTGAACAGGCCGCCGGTCAATATCCTGAATATCGCCATGATGGAGGAGATCAACGGCGTACTCAGGGAGTGGCAAGGAAACCCCGATCTCAAGGTGCTTCTTTTCAACGCCAAGGGGAAGTGCTTTTCCGCCGGCGTAGATGTGGGCGAGCATATGGGAGACTTGGCGCCCAAAATGATCGAAGTCTTCCACCGGATGTTCCGGTTGATGAACGGCTATCAGATCCCTACCGTGGCCAGCGTATATGGATCCTGCCTGGGCGGGGGATGCGAGCTTGCGGTTTTCTGCGATCTGGTGATAGCCGGTGAAGGTTCCAAGATCGGGCAGCCTGAGATCCAGGTGGGCGTCCTTCCACCCATAGCGGCCCAGATCATGCCCCGCTTGATCGGGAGAAAGGCGGCCAACGAGCTGATACTCTCGGGCAAGGTGATATCGGCCGAGGAGGCCTTTCGACTCGGGCTGATCAACCGGGTGGTGCCGGATGAGACCCTGGCCGAGGAGACCTCATCATTTATAAAGCCGTACTTGAAATACAGCGCAGAGGTCCTGAGAAAGACCAAAAAGGCTATAACAGCCGGTCTGAGAGATGACTTTGAAGAGTCTTTGAGACCGATCGAAGAAATTTACCTGAATGAGCTCATGAAGACCGAAGACGCCCATGAAGGGCTCAAGGCCTTCATGGAAAAACGAAAGCCTGAGTGGAAAAACCGCTGATCGGTTCAGGTTCGAGCTAACCTGATACACGGGCGGCTGCGGCCGGGTTCATTTTCTCACCCGGCCGCCCCTTTCCATGGGCAGGTCGAAAACAAACCTGCTGCCGAGCCGCCCGTCGCTTTCCACATAAACGCGACCGCAGTGGGCCTCCACGGCCATCTTGCAAAAGGTCAGACCCAGCCCGGTAGTGTACATGCGGCCGTCTTCCTTCTTCTCCAGTTGGGCATACTTGTCGAAGATCTTCTCTTGATGCTCGTAAGGGACGCCCGGCCCTTCATCCTCTACAAAAAACCGAACCACCCCGGGATCCGGGTAGTCAAACCCGACCACTACGGCCTTGCCCTCGGGTGAGTAGCCCACCGCATTGGTGAGCAGGTTCTGAAGGACCCTTAGCAATATCCCTCGATCGCCCCAAAAGCCCTCCTGAGAAGAATCCGGGGGAAATCTCTTTTCCACTTTGAGCCCCCGCTCCTGCATGGACCAATGCACTCTGGCCAAGGCCTCCCCGAGGAGATCGGACGGTTCGATCCTCTCATGGATGAGCTCCAGCTTTCCCTCCTCCAGCCTGGCGATATCCAGGAGGTTGGTCACCATGTTGTACAAGGTGTCACAGCTGCTCTTGGAGGCCTCCACAAAACCCTTGTTCTCCTCGGACGCCGTATATGAAAGTATGTCCAGGTTGGCGGTCAGCTCGGAGATGGGGCCTTTGAGATCGTGAATAAGCATGCGGAAGAGGTCCGTCTTCAGCCTCTCCAGCCGCCTCAACTGCTTGTTGCGCTCCTGAAGCGTCTTCTTCTTCCTCTTGAGCGACTCGGCCAGGCGTTTACTCTCCAGGGCGCCTATCAGCTGCCCTGCCACCTTGAGCAGCAGCTCCTGCTCCTCCTCGGAAAAAAGGTCCTCGCCGAGCTTCTCAGTGAGTCCGATCACCCCTATCACCCGTCCTTGGCTGACCACAGGGACCAGGAGGAAGGCGCTCTTGGAGTAATGGTCAAAGCGAGGGCGAAACTGTTCGCTTCGGGATATGTCATCGACATAGAGGGGCTTTCCTGTCCTGGCCACCCACGCCGAAGGGGCCTCGTCCTCCATGCGCTGCTTCACCCCCAAGAGATCCGGGTTGGTAGAGGCTGCCACTTCCAGGGTCTTTGTCCCTTTTCGGAGCATTATGGAGCCGCTGCGGACCCCCAGCCCGGCCGTGATCTCCTCCAATATAGCTTGGAGCTTCCTGTCAAAACCCAGATTCTCCCGGTTGGAGACCTCGTTTATCGCCAACAAAACCCTGGCCAACCTGGCGTTCAAATCCGTTTTCATTGGCGTCCCTTTGCAGCCGATCTTATCATTAGCATTTCCTGAGCAATTCCTGGGCCTCTGGATTACCTCCGTCTATGTTCATTATCTGGAGAAGCGGCTTCTCGGCAAGAAGCGGCTTCTCCATATCCAGATACAACCTGGCAAGGGTCAACCTGACCTCAATATCCGTCTTGTCCAAATCAGCCGCGCGGGAAAGATAGTAAACCGCACGCAGCTTCTCGCCCTCATCCAGTAAAACCCTCCCCATCTTGTAACAAAGGTCCGCACGCCTGGGCTGGTCCTCTGCCAAGGTCTCCATCAACTTGAGTCCATAGCTGCTGAACCCGTGCTCGAGACAGAAATCAGCCACCTCCTCCTTCACCTCGGGTGTGGCCGCAGGCAGCGACAGCACCTTATCGAAGACCTCCCGGGCCTTTTCCAACATGCTGCGCTGAACAAGCACCTTGCCGAATCGGATTCCTCTTCCCAACTGGCGGGGGCTGATCTTCATGGCCTTGTCCAGATAATGGGCGGCCTTGGCTATATCATCCCTCTCCAGGTACAGTTCACCCAGGTAGTGAAACGCCAGCACATCCATGTAGTTTCTGCGCACCGCCCCCTGGAGAAACTTTTCGGCCTGATCCAGTTCAGCCCGCTTCAGGTGAAAGTAGCCAAGCTCCCGAAGAGGTCGAGACGCCTTGGGATTCTCAGCCGCAGCCTTTCTGGCCGCTTGTATGGCGCTTTCCAGGTCGCCCTCATCCTCATGCCTTCTCGCCTCCTTGAGATAAGCGACCATAGGGGGGGGATTGTTCGCTTTCTGGATCACCTGAGCGACCTTTTCCTGAAGCACTTTGACGGTCAACGGCTTGAGGATGTAGGCGTCGATCTCGGACTCCCCCATCTCGGCCACGTAGTCCCGGTAGGCCTCGGCGGTCACCATGATCACGGGCAGCTCCCTGAACCTGCGGTCCATTCGGATCTGAGTCAGGACCTCGGCGCCGCTCATGACCGGCATGTTGTAATCCAGCAGCACCAGGTCCACGGATTCCTTCGCCAGCACATCCAAGGCCTCCTGACCATTGTGAGCAAAAAGGAACCTGCCTCCGTATCCCACCACCTTCAGCATGCCGCTGATGGACTGGCACATATTGAATGAATCGTCGGCAATCAGGACCGTCATCTTATTTATGTCGATCATTGGTTTTCCGGCTTCTCTTCCATTAATCCGCTATCTTTTGTCGCTGAATTCAAAAACAATATAGGCCGACAGCCCGGCAAGGGCCGATGCAGGCGCCATCAACAAAGCCTGAGTCGATTCAGCCCCTGACGTTTTTCCGAATATAGTCGATGATCTCTCCGGTGCTCGTGCCCGGGCCGAAGATCTCGGCAATTCCGCACTCTTTTAAGGCTGGAATATCCTCGTCCGGTATGATGCCGCCTCCGATGACCAATACGTCGCTCACACCTTTCGCCTTCAAGAGCTCCATCACCCTGGGGAAAAGATAGTCATGCGCGCCTGACAATATGCTCATGGCAATGACGTCCACGTCCTCCTGCACCGCCGCTTCCACTATCTGCTCCGGGGATTGCCTCAGCCCGGTGTAGATCACTTCCATGCCTGCATCCATAAGGGCGTTGGCCACCACCTTGATGCCCCTGTCATGACCATCCAGACCGGGCTTGGCTGCCAGGACCCGTATCTTTTGCTCTGCGCCTCTACCCATGGAGCGCCCCTCCCGCACCCCTTCCCGAAACAAATGCCACAGATTACCCTGCACGTCCATCGGGACTAAAGGGCGGTTGCCTGCTGATACTCGCCGAACACCCCCCGAAGTGCGTCGCAAATCTCCCCGAGGGTGGCATACGAGCGCACTGCGTCCAAGACCGGCGGCATCAAGTTACTGCCCTGCTCCCCGGCTTGTTTAAGGACCTTAAGCGTCTTTTCTACCGCGTCTCCGTCCCTGGCGGCGCGAAGTCTCTCCAGCTTTTTCACCTGGGCCTCACGCACCGCGGGATCCACCCGCAGCAGCTCGCTCGGACGCCCCTCCTCGGTACGGAAGCGGTTCAACCCTACTACTATCCGCTCTTCGCGCTCGATCTGCTTCTGATAATCGTAAGCGCTCTCCTGGATCTCCTTTTGCACGAAGCCCTTCTCTATGGCAGCCGCAGCACCGCCCATATCGTCTATGCGCCTTATGTAGTCCTCTGCCCGGGCCTCTATCTCCCCGGTCAAGGCCTCCAAGTAATAGGAGCCTCCCAGGGGATCAACCGTATCAGCGACCCCGATCTCATGGGCTATTATCTGTTGGGTCCTAAGTGCGATCCTGACCGCCTCTTCCGATGGCAGACTGAAGGCCTCGTCCATGGAGTTGGTGTGGAGAGATTGAGTACCGCCCAATACCGCGGCCATGGCCTGGAAAGCGACCCGCACTATGTTGTTCTTGGGCTGCTGGGCCGTCAGGGTGCAGCCCGCGGTCTGGGTGTGAAAGCGCATGGTCATGGACCGCGGATCCTCGGCCCCGAATCTCTCTTTCATTATGCGGGCCCACAGGCGGCGGGCGGCCCTGAACTTGGCCACCTCTTCCAGGAAATCCAGGTGTGCGTTGAAAAAGAACGACAGCCGCGGCGCAAAACCGTCCACCTTGAGCCCTGCATCAAGCGCGGCCTGCACATAGGCTATGCCGTTCGCCAAGGTGAAGGCGACTTCCTGGACCGCCGTGGCCCCTGCCTCACGTATATGATATCCACTAATGCTTATGGTATTCCAATTGGGCACTGTCTCGGAGCAGTAGGCAAAGATGTCGGTTATGATCTTCATTGAGGGGCGGGGAGGAAAGATGTAGGTCCCTCTGGAGGAATACTCCTTGAGTATGTCGTTCTGAATGGTCCCCCTGAGCCGCTCCGGGGCCACGCCCTGCTTTTCCGCCACTGCGATGTACATAGCAAGGAGCACTGCTGCCGGGGCGTTTATGGTCATGGATGTGCTCACCTTGTCCAGCGGGATCCCGTCAAAGAGGGTTTCCACATCCTCCAGCGAATCGATCGACACGCCGACCTTGCCCACCTCTCCCGTGGCCAGGGGGTGGTCGGAGTCATACCCGATCTGGGTGGGCAGGTCAAAGGCCACCGAGAGCCCGGTCTGCCCCTGCTCCAGCAAAAACTTGTACCTCCTGTTGGACTCCTCGGCAGAGGCAAACCCGGCGTATTGCCTCATGGTCCAGTGCCTCCCCCTGTACATAGTAGGCTGGACCCCCCTGGTGAAGGGGAACTCGCCCGGCAGTCCAATGTCGGCCAGGTAGTCCATGTCCTCCACGTTGAGCGGCGTGTATACCCTCTCAATCGGAATGCCGGAGGTGTTGACGAACCGCTCTTTCCTTTCAGGGCGTTTGTCGAGTCTGGAGGCGACCTCCTTGTCCCAACGCCCCTTTTCCTGTCTCAACCGCTCCCATGAATTCGGTCCTGACATGAACCTACCTCCGCCCCGGCATCAAAGGTCCAGGGGAATCAAATAAGCTGTTAAGTCTTTGATTTCTCAGGTTTGATAAGATAGGCTAGACCTGTACTTACTGTCAAACCTTTTTTCCGCCGGGGAGGAAGGGGTTTTTCCGGTTCGTTAAATCCAGGAGAGGAGTTGTGCGGGGTTGACGATCCCTTCGTAAGATGATCTATTGAAAAGCTGCCGGCCGCGGTAAAGTCGCAGGGCCTTACGGGGAGACCGGGATCAACGAACGTATTTTGAGAAGCGGGTTGAATGAATACCAAGAAAACCAAGAAAAAAAGAAGCATAAATGTGGAGTGGTGCAAGGGTTGCGGTATATGCGTCGCTTTTTGTCCCAAGGGTGTCTTGGATCTTGATGAATCTGGGAAGGCGGTCATCGCAAGGCCGGATGATTGTATAGACTGCGGCCTGTGTGAACTGCGGTGCCCCGACCTGGCCATCGAGAGCGAAGACGAGCAGGCCCCTGCGCTTGAAGCACAACCACATCAGACCTCGGGAATCGTATGAACCAGAATACACTGTTTCTGCAAGGAAACGAAGTATGCGTGGAGGCGGCCCTTTATGCAGGCCTGGACTTTTTCGCCGGGTATCCAATCACCCCCTCCACCGAAATAGCCGAACTCCTCTCCCTGAGGCTGCCGCAAAAGGGCGGGAAGTTCATCCAAATGGAGGATGAAATCGCCTCCATGTGCGCGATCGTAGGGGCGTCGCTAACCGGGCTCAAATCCATGACCGCCACCAGCGGACCCGGCTTTTCTCTGAAGCAGGAGGCCATAGGCTATGCGATCATAGCAGAGATCCCTTGCGTAATAGTGGATGTCCAGCGGGGCGGGCCTTCCACCGGACTGCCCACCAGCCCGAGCCAGGGGGATGTGATGCAGGCCCGCTGGGGGACCCACGGAGACCACGCGATCATAGCCCTGACAGCATCAAATCATCAGGACGTCTTCGCAGTAACCGTGGAGGCCTTTAACATGGCGGAGACCTACCGCACCCCTGTGATTCTCCTATTTGACGAGGTGGTGGGTCACATGCGGGAAAAGCTGATTATGCCTCAGCCCGGCGAAATCCCATTGGTTGAGCGCCTCTGGACATCGGTCAAGGAGGGAACGGATTTTCACCCGTATCTCCCGCGCGAGGACGGTAGGCTGCCCATGTCCGACTTCGGCGGGGTACACCGCTACAATGTCACCGGGCTCATACACGACATGTGGGGATTCCCATCCAACAACCCCGGGGTGGCTCACGGCTTGATGCACCACCTGGTGGACAAGATCGAGAACCGAGTCCATGAAATCACCCTGGCCAAGGAATACTTCCTGGATGATGCAGAGTGTGTGCTGATCTCTTACGGCTCGGCCGCCCGCTCCGCACTGCACGTGGTTGAAAACAGACGTGCCCGGGGGGAGCGCTTAGGGCTCTTGGAGCTCCAGACCTTGTGGCCCTTTCCGGCCGAACTCGTGCACAGCCGATGCTCTTCGGCCAAGTATGTTCTGGTAGTGGAGCTCAACATGGGCCAAATCGCCCAAGAGGTGGAAAAGGCCGTGGAAGACCCGGACAAGGTCTTCCTGGCCAACAAGATAGACGGCACATTCATAACCCCCACGGATATACGCAATATCCTGCGAATCATCCGGGGCAAGGGAGTATAAAACAGCGGAGGCGGACTTGAGTGTCCGAGACTACATCAGAGAGCGGTTTATGCCGCATATATGGTGCCCGGGCTGCGGGCACGGGATAGTCATGAACAACCTGATCCGGGCGGTGGAGAACCTGGGCTTGAGAAAAAGGGATATAGTGATGGTCTCAGGGATCGGGTGTTCCGCACGTATATCGGGTTACATGGACTTCCATACCCTTCACACGCTTCACGGCCGCGCCCTGGCCTTTGCCACCGGAGTGAAGCTGGGCCGTCCGGAACTCCATATCATCGTACCCATGGGGGACGGAGACGCCACGGCCATAGGCGGCAACCATTTTATCCATGCAGCCCGGCGAAATATCGACATGACCGCAATCATTATGAACAACCGCATCTACGGAATGACCGGGGGACAGTACTCCCCGCTCAGCGGCCGGGGCAACAGCGCTACCACGGCCCCCTTCGGAAACATCGACCAGACCTTTGACATAGCGAGGCTTGCTGAAAGTGCAGGTGCCACCTTTGTGGCCCGCAGCACCACCTATCACGTCACCTCCCTGATAAAGATACTGGAAAAGGCCATAACCCACCCCGGGTTTTCCGTGGTCGAGGTGCTGTCCCAATGCCCCACTTACTTCGGCCGAAAGAACCGCCTGGGGAGTGCAGTGGACATGATGAAGCAATACAAGGATCAAACCACTCCTGTCGGCTCCAAGGCCAAGGAGAAAAACCCGGAGCTCATCGAACGCGGCATATTCGTTCAGGAGGAGCGCCCGGAGTACTGCCGGGAGTACGACCGGCTTATCCAAAAGGCGATAGGAGCGACCTAAATCATGGCAAGAACAAGAATTATCCTGTCAGGATCCGGTGGACAGGGCGTTATAACCGCATCAATCATCCTGGCCGAAGCGGCCGCACTCCATGAGAATCTAAACGCGGTCCAGGCTCAATCATATGGACCCGAGGCCAGGGGTGGAGCTACCCGCGCCGATGTCATTATATCGGACCAGGAGATCAGATTTCCCAAAGTTACCCAGCCCAATATCCTGGTTTGCCTGACCCAGGAGGCTTACAACAAGTTTTCCGGAATAATACGACCCGGCGGGCTCTTGCTCACGGACAGCCACTTCGTGATCCAGGAGCGCAAGGTGGACGCCAGACAAGTGGAACTTGGTATTTATAAGGCCGTGATGAAGGAGATAGGTCGATCCATCGTGTTTAACATTTGCATGCTTGGCGTCTTGCTCGGAATGAGCAATGTGGTCAAGAGGGAATCGGTCTTGAATGTGCTGAGCAAAAAGGTACCCCGGGACTTTCTTGACATGAACCTACAGGCGCTAGACCTCGGTCTGAAGCTGGCCGGAAAAGACCTTTAAACGAATCTCCCCGCCCTGCCTCCCTGCTCTCCGGACGTATCAAAGAGGTATATTGCCGTGCCTTCGCTCAGGTATGGAAGTCTTTTTGCCGCGGAGGGCCTGGAGTGCATGCACCAGGCGGGGCCTGGTCATCTCGGGAAATATGATGTGGTCGATGAATCCTACTTCAGCGGCCCTGAAAGGGCTGGCGAAATTGTAGCGGTACTCCTCCACAAGCCTCTGCCGGGTCGCCTCGGGATCGTCGGACTCCTCGATCTCCTTCCTGAAAATAATGTTTGCAGCCCCCTCTGGTCCCATCACCGCTATTTCCGCCGTCGGGTAGGCGAAGTTTATATCCGCGTCAAGGTGCTTCCCTGACATGGCGATATACGCCCCACCGTAAGCCTTGCGCGTGACCACTGTTATCTTGGGAACAGTTGCCTCACTGTAGGCGTATATTATCTTGGCCCCGTGCTTGATGATACCACCGTACTCCTGGCTGACCCCGGGCAAATATCCCGGGACGTCCACGAAGGTTATAAGGGGGATATTGAAGGAGTCGCAAGTCCGCACAAAACGGGCGCACTTCATGGATGCGTCTATATCCAGGCACCCGGCGAGCTGACGGGGCTGGTTCGCCACCACGCCTACAGCCGCCCCGTTCAGCCTCCCGAAGCCCACAACCATGTTCGGGGCATAATACTGATGCACCTCCAAAAACTTACCGTTGTCCAGGACCCTTCTGATCAGGTCCCGCATGTCATAAGGAAGCCTCGGATTGGCGGGCACCAACCGGTTGAGTGATTCGTCCGCTCGCTCCGGGTCGTCCGTCACAGGCGCGTCAGGAGGGGTCTGCCTGAAGCTCTGGGGCAGATAGCCCAAGAGCTCTCTGACCCGATCCAGCGCCGCCTTGTCCGTATCCTCGGCGAAATGGGCGACGCCGCTCTTGGTATTGTGGGTAAGGGCGCCGCCGAGCTCCTCGGCGGTCACCTCCTCGGAGGTGACCGCCTTTATCACCTGGGGCCCGGTGATAAACATGTTACTGGTCTTCTTCACCATTATAGTGAAATCGGTAAGGGCCGGGGAATAAACCGCCCCTCCGGCACAGGGCCCCATAATCACGGAGATTTGCGGCACCACTCCTGAGGCGTGCACATTGCGCTTGAAGATCTCCCCGTACCCGCCGAGGCTCATTACCCCTTCCTGGATCCGGGCCCCTCCGGAGTCGTTCAAGCCGATCACCGGGGATCCTGAGCGCATGGCCAGGTCCATGATCTTGCACACCTTAGCCCCGAAAGCGCCGCTCAAAGAGCCCCCGAATACGGTGAAGTCCTGAGAAAAAATGAAAACGTTCCTGCCTTCTACGGTCCCGTATCCGGTCACCACCCCATCGCCCGGGATCCTCTTCCTGTCCATGCCGAAATCCCGGCACTGATGAACCACGAACTTATCGATCTCCTGAAAGCTGCCTCGGTCCAAGAGATAATCGATCCGCTCCCTTGCGGTCATCTTTCCCTTGGCGTGCTGCTGCTCTACACGCTCTCGGCCGCCGCCGAGCTCCGCCTCCCGGTTAAGCTTTTCCAGCTCCCGAATCTTGTCTTCCATATTCATGGAACAAACCTCCAGGCGGGTTTTGGGGCGATCCGGACATGCGACGGCTCGGGATTAAACCATCCCAAGCCGTCCTCTTGCTTTTCTTACTCGAGCACCATGAGGACCGCGTCGGCATCCACAGCGTCCCCACTCTTGCACTTTATCTCTTTGACTGTCCCGCCGGCGTTGGCCACCACAGGCAGTTCCATTTTCATAGCCTCCAGAATGACTACCTCGTCACCTTCGTTCACTGTATCACCCACGTTCACCTTCACATCGATAATCTTCCCACCCATTGGAGCATTGACTTCACTCACAGCTAAGCACCTCCTTTTACAGTATTAATACATTTCATGACGGAAAGCATAAATAATTCATATAACATTGGCGATCTGCCGATTGTCAAGTGGAAAGTTCTCGAAACGGGGCGCTCCGGGTTGTCCCCGATCCGGACCTGAGGAAGCAATTTATCAGGCTAATTAAAATGTTACATTTTGGTTGACCCGAACCCCGGGCCTCACCATAATCTGGACCAATTCCCAATACAGGAGGGTCGCAAATGCCAGTGTACCTGTGGGTCGCTGAAACGCGCAAAGGAAGGAAGCTCAAAGGAGAAATAGAGGCTGCAGACGAGAAAATCGCCATGAGCCAGCTCAGGCGACGCAACCTAACTGTCAAAAAGCTAAAACCCAAACCCAAGGACCTGTTTGAAAACGTCTCATTCCTCCAGCCCAAAGTCACCAAAAAGGATATTGTTGTATTCACCCGGCAGTTCTCCACCATGATCGATGCCGGACTACCCATAGTACAAGGGCTGACCATACTGGCAGAGCAGACGGAAAACAAGACCTTCCGAACTATCCTGAAGCAGATCTCCAAAGATGTGGAGGGAGGCTCGACCCTGGCCGAAGCCATGAAAAAACACCCCAAGATATTTGATGATCTCTTCGTCAATTTGGTCGCAGCCGGAGAAGTAGGCGGGATACTGGACACTATAATGCGAAGGCTGGCCACCTTCATCGAGAAGGCGGAAAAGCTGAAGAGCCAAATCAAAGGGGCCCTCACCTACCCCGCCGTGGTGGTGGGCATAGCCATCATTGTGGTCGCAGTCATCTTGATATTCGTGATCCCGGTCTTCGAGGACATGTTTGCCAGCTTCGGGCAGGCCCTCCCCGCCCCCACCCAGCTGGTGGTCAATATGAGCCGCTTTTTGAAGGGCAACATTCACTGGGTGCTGCTGGGCCTGCTCGCCGCGGGCATAGCATTCAAGAAATTCCGCGGCACCAAGAGCGGAAGACGGATAACCGACAGCATCGCCCTCAAAATCCCGGTTTTCGGGGATCTGCTGAAAAAGACCGCTGTCGCCAGATTCACTCGGACGCTCGGCACTATGATCGCCAGTGGCGTACCCATCCTGGACTCCCTGGAGATAGTGGCCAAGACCTCGGGGAACGTCATTCTGGAGGAAATCATCTATGAGGTGCGCTCCAGCATTGCCGAGGGGCAGACCATCGCCGAGCCGCTCTCTGAAAACGACATCTTTCCCGGCATGGTGATCCAAATGATAGCGGTGGGCGAGGCTACGGGGGCCCTGGACAGTATGCTGGAGAAAATCGCGGACTTTTACGACGAAGAGGTGGACGCGGCCGTAGCCGCCCTCACTTCCATGCTGGAGCCCTTACTGATGCTCTTCCTGGGCGGCACCATCGGCGGATTGGTCGTAGCCATGTATCTGCCCATCTTTTCCATGGCCGGTGCGGTGGCGAGCTGATTTTCCACCGATGACCGCCCTCAAAAAAAAGACATCCCCCCCTGAGCTCTTCAGCCGCCTCCAGAAGCTGATGTTCCTCAGGGTATTATTTGTATCTTTGCTCTTGGGTACCTCTATATTTATCCAAGTAAGGCAAACAAAAACTTTTATAGGCGATATACAGACTTTTCATTACCTTTTAATAGCAATAGTTTATTTTTTAACCTTTATTTATATTATTCTCCTTAAAACAGCTCTTAATCTTAAATTCCAAGCTTATACTCAAATATTTATCGATACTGTGCTGGCAAGTGCAGTTATTTATACAACCGGTGGAATAGAAAGTTTCTTCTCCTTTCTTTATATAGTAATAATTATAAATAGCGGGATTTTACTTTATAAAAAAGGTGGATTGATAATAGCATCAATGAGCAGTGTGTTGTATGGTTTGATATTAAGCCTTCACTATCATCATTTAATCACCCCATTTTCGGCTTCGCCGCCCCCAGGCGCAGACTATAACGGCCCCTACATACTATACCGGATAGCCGCACATATCACAGCCTTCTTCCTGGTGGCCTTATTGAGCAGCTACCTCTCGGAGCAGACCCGAAAGAGCCGGGACGAGTTGGAGGCCAAGAAGGACGACCTCACCCAACTCGAGGCCTTGAATGAAAGGATAATTCAAAGCATCACATCCGGGGTTATAACCCTGGACGAAGAAAGAAGGATAATCCTCTTCAACAAGGCAGCCGAAACCATATTCGGCATCAAGGGCTGCGAGGCCGAAGGCACCTTTTTGACCTCCACCATGCCTTTTCTTGAGCCTGCGCTGGAAGGAGTCTCGGCACGGGCCCAGGACCGCAACCCCCCTCCCTTCATAGACATGCCCTACGATTCACCCCTCGGCGGGGCCCGTTCATTGAGGCTTACCGTATCGCCGTTGAGGCTCCCGGGCGGGGCTGAGCGGGGTCTGGTACTGGTATTCCAGGACCTTACTGAAATAAAGAGGATAGAGGCGGAAATGCGGAGGGTGGAGGGGCTTGCGGTGGTAGGCGAGCTGGCAGCGGGTATTGCGCACGAAATCCGCAACCCCATGGCCTCCATCAGCGGATCGATCCAGATGATCCGCGAAAACCTCGAGGGAGATGCGGTCACCGAAAGGCTCATGGATATTGTACTGCGTGAGGTCGGCCGTTTGAACAACTTGGTAAACGACTTCCTCGGCTATGCCCGTCCCCGGAAGAGCGACTGGAGGGAGTTTGATTTGAATGCGCTGATTCGGGACTGCCTGGAACTCTTTGTCAAAAGCGGTGAATGTACCGGAAGAATTGAAGTGGCGCCCCGCTTGGAAGGGAGTATACTCTTGACCTCCGACCCGGAGCAAATCCGCCAGGTCCTGTGGAACCTTTTCTTGAACGCGCGTGATGCCATGCCTGATGGCGGGGTGCTCACGGTGGAGACTTGCATCATCGAAGATCAATTGCCCCGGGGAAACGGCGCCTCCCAAGTCGAGCTGACGGTAAGGGACAGCGGAGACGGATTTTCCGAGACAGCGCTTGACAATCTATTCACTCCGTTTTTTACCACCAAGGAAGGAGGCTCCGGCCTGGGACTTGCCACGGTCAGGAGGATAGTAGAAGGACTGCGGGGCGATGTCCGTGGGATCAATCACCCGGAAGGCGGGGCCGCCGTGATAATACGACTCCCTCTTTTTTCAGCCGTTTTGGAGGATGTTTGGCACACACCAGCCTCATAGACGACCCTTGGTTCAGAGAGATCCGAAAGCCCAGCCGCTACCTGGGCAACGAGCCCAATATACTGAGAAAGCCTGAGGGCTCTGTCGATCTCCGCATCGGCCTGGCCTTCCCTGACGTATACGAGGTGGGAATGAGCCATCAAGGCCTGAAGATCCTTTATCACCTCCTCAATGAGCGGCCCTGGCTGGCGGCCGAGCGCGTATTTTGTCCCTGGGTCGACATGGAATCCGCGCTCCGCAGTCACAAACGCCCCCTGGAGACCCTGGAAACAGGGAAGCCCCTCGGCGAACTGGATATGATAGGCTTCAGTCTCCAGCACGAGCTATGTTACACCAACGTCCTGACCATGCTCGACCTGGCTGGCGTTCCCCTCCTGAGCACCGAGCGGAACGACTCCCATCCCCTGGTGGTCGCGGGCGGACCGGCTTGTTTCAATCCAGAGCCGATCTCCGGCGTCTTTGACGCCGTGCTGATAGGAGACGGGGAAAAAGGCGCTCTGGAGATCTGCCGCGTGCTCAGAAGACGGGTGCGGAGCGGCATCCCGAGCCGGCGCAAGGATATTCTATTGGAGCTGTCCGACATCCCGGGGGTTTACATCCCGTCCTTCTTTTCTCCCCGCTACCGCAGTGACGGCGGCATACAATGCATCGATCAGCTGGTTCCGGGTTACGGGCCGGTTCGCAAGGCCTTGATCCCGAATCTGGAGGCATCGCCCTTTCCCGCAGAACAGGTGGTCCCTTATGCCGAGCCGGTTCATGACCGCCTGTCAGTGGAAATAGCAAGGGGGTGCACACGCGGGTGCCGCTTCTGCCAAGCGGGGATGATTTACCGCCCGGTCAGGGAGCGCCCTCTAGGGGCCGTACTCCGACATGTAGACGAGGGCCTCCGCCGGACAGGATATGAAGAGGTCTCTCTGCTGTCGCTCAGCTCCGGGGACTACAGCGGAATAGGATCCCTGATTCACAGGCTTATGGACCGTCAGAGCGGAAACAAGGTGGCGGTGAGCCTGCCCTCCTTGCGGATAGACAGCCTGGACCGGGCCTGGTTCGAAGAGATAAAGCGGGTGAGAAAGACCGGGTTCACCCTTGCGCCGGAGGCTGGAAGCGACAGGCTGAGACGGATCATCAACAAGAACCTGACCAATAGCGGCATACTGCGTACGGCCGAGGCCGTGTATGCGGCCGGATGGAATTTGGTAAAGCTTTACTTCATGATCGGCCTGCCCGGTGAAACCCCTGAGGACCTGGAGGAATTGATCCGGCTCTGCCGCAAAGTCGCGCGTCTCAGCGGATCGGGCGGCAGGCGTCCAAGGCTTCACGTGAGTGTGGCCACCTTTGTTCCCAAGAGCCACACCCCGTTCATGTGGGACCCGCAGCTTTCTA
>JBKHIW010000281.1:0-3568 GCA_046538465.1 Desulfobacteraceae bacterium
GGATTCGACGAGTCTGAAAACGCTATGCGTGCGGTCGATTTCGTGGCCGCTCACTTCACCCCGGAGCATCATGTCACTCTTTTCAGTGTTATCCCGGATGCGGCGGCCATCTGCAGCATGAACAGCCCGGGGCTCACCCCCTATTTCCTGGAGCAGAGGGACGCCTTTTGCACCCTGGAGGACAAGAAGAAGGAGTTCGTGGCCCAGGCCATGGAGCAGGCGAAGGAAAAGCTGATAAAGGCCGGATTCAGCGAGAGAAACGTGGTGCTGAGGATTGATACTCAAAAAAAGGGAACCGCGCGGGATATATTGGATGCGGCCTCTGACTGCGACACCATAGTCCTTGGCAGGAGAGGCCTTTCCGGCATCCCTGGATTCATCATGGGGAGCGTCTCCCAAAAGGTCCTCCACGGCGCCGGAGAAGACACCGCTGTCGTCCTGGTAAACTAGGGACAAGACCCCCGGGGAGTCCGGATCGGATGAAGGCTTCACGCCGTTGCGCGGCGGCGCTCCTCCACGATCCGGCCCCGGGTCCCGATCACCACCTCCTTGATAGGGATCTTCTTACCGGCGTTTGACATCGCCTTCTCCAGTATGACAGGGAGGCCGGAGCAACAGGGCACTTCCATCACCACCGCGGTAACCCCCTTTATATCCGCATTCCGGAAGATTGCTTCGAACCTGTCCACGTAGTCGTCCACGTCGTCGAACTTGGGACACCCAACCATCACCGTCCTTCCAGCGATAAAGTCCCTGTGAAAATCAGGATAGGCAAAGGGCGTACAGTCAGCCGCCACCAGCAGATCCGCTCCCTTGAGAAAAGGCGCCTCCGGCGGCACCAGCCGGATCTGGACCGGCCAGTGTCCCAGCCTGGAGGGACTCTGACCTGTGGGCTCCTCCATGCCGGCCCCTTGGCTTGAGGCTGCTTGGAATACCCTGATTTGGCTGGAAGGGCAGCCGCAGGCCATGGTTTGGCACCCGGACTCCTCTGCCTCTTTGGATTCCAGGAACCGCTCCACCGCCTCCTCGTCGAACTCCTCGGCCTCCCTCTCCACGATCCTCAGCGCGCCCGTGGGGCACTCACCCATGCACGCACCCAGGCCGTCACAGTACCTGTCTGCCACCAGCCTGGCCTTCCCGTCAATGATCTCAATAGCGCCCTCGGCGCAGGCCGGCACACACTGGCCGCAGCCGTCGCAGAGTTCTTCATCAATCTCTATGATCTTGCGCTTCACCATTTTCCCTTCTTCTCCTTACGGCCCCTTATGCCGGCCTCTTTCCCCTTGCGTCGATCCCAGGATCCGGCGTGCCGCCCGGCGCCCGCTCTCTGTGAGGAAGCCCTCTTCAATAATCTCATCCAGATCCCGGGGCCGGCTCTCCTCGGCCTTCAACCGATCCTCGAGATTCGCGATCAGATCCGCATCATAGACGCACTTGAAGTTGACCGTCTCCCGGTCGCCGGGGTGGTGGTGACGCCCGATTATGTCACATACCTCGTCGATCAGGTCGCCGGGTGCCCCCAAGCGCTCCAAGAGCCTGCGGGCCGCATCCCGCCCCTCTTCTTCGTGTTGTTCGAACCCCGAGCCTCCGTACTTTTTCTCAGCCTCGGGTATACCGATGTCATGAAGATACGCGGCCGTTATTATCACGGGCAGATCACCCTGCTCGGCCTTAGCCATCTCCTCTGCATATCGAGCCACACGCACGGCATGACCTATCCTTTTAAAGTCGCGGCCTAAGAGGCGCTTCACCTCCACGGCCACCCGGTCTTTGAGAAGGTCCCGCTTTTCCGCGATCAGCTCGGGAGGAAGGCTCCCTATGCACTGCTCTGCATATCGGCAGTAAGCTGCGCATCCGAAGTCCAAGCCCGGATTGACGAACCGATGGCCGCACTTAGGGCATTTCCTGGTAGTCTCGTCCTTGAAGAACTCCACCTGATGACCGCACTCGGGGCACGGAACCTCGAATATGGCCCCGGGCTTCCAATATCGGCTGTCCTGTCCAGGGCATTTCATTTCAGATCCTCCTCTTGATTCTCATACATACGGCGAAATACAACGACCTTTGATTTTAAATAGAACATAACCGCGCCCTGGAAGAAAGTCTTTGTCCCGGAGCAAATAAGCTGACTTTTTCTGCCTTCCGGTCTCAGGAGCGGGCCCGGTAAAGGCGCAGGCTGTTGGAGACGACCGTGATACTGCTCAAGGCCATGGCCAGGGCCGCAAGTATCGGATGGAGCTGACGAAGCACCAAAGGGAGTGTTTCAACAGGATTGAGTACCCCGGCGGCCACCGGGATCAAGGCGGTGTTATATGCAAAGGCCCAAAAAAGGTTCTGCCGTATAGTGCGCATGGTGGCACGGCTCAGCCCAATGGCCTTGGGAACGGCGTTGAGATCCCCGCTTGCCAGGATCACCCCGCCCGTCTCAATGGCAACGTCGGTTCCGGTTCCAATGGCCAGGCCCACATCGGCCCGGGCCAGGGCCGGTGCGTCGTTGATCCCGTCCCCCACCATGCCCGCCTTCAGGCCCTTGCCCTGGAAGGCCTGCACCCTGGAGGCCTTGTCTTCGGGCCTCACCCCGGCCGCCACCTCGTCGATCCCCACCTCCGTCCCAATGGCGCGGGCCGTCTCCTCGTTGTCGCCGGTGATCATGACCACCTTCAGGCCCATCGCCTGAAGCCGTGCAACCGCCTCTCTTGACCCGGGCTTAAGGGTGTCTGAAACGGCCACCGCCCCTACGACCCTCCCGTCCATTGAAAGGGCCATAACAGTCTTTCCTCCCCCCTGAAGCTCCAGGATGGGCGGTTTCAATCCGCCGAGATCCACGCCCTGCTCCTTTATCCAGTCGGGCCGTCCCATAAGGATTTCCAAGCCGTTGATCCGGCCGCTGACGCCGGCGCCTCGGGCGGCGAGGAATTCATCCGGATCAGGTATATCGATCCCCCTGGACTCTGCCTCTTTTACTATCGCCTTTCCCAGAGGATGCTCCGAGCCCTTTTCCACGCCCGCTGCCAGTCTGAGGACCTCCTCCCCGCCAATGTCCGCGCCCTCGAGTACGTCCACCACGGCGGGCTCGCCCCGGGTGATGGTCCCGGTCTTGTCCAAGATCAGCATATCAAGACCGGCGGCCTCTTCCAGGGCCTCACTGCTCTTGAAAAGGATCCCCTGCTCCGCCCCTTTTCCCATCCCCGCCATAACGGCCGTGGGAGTGGCAAGCCCCAGGGCGCAGGGGCAGGCGATCACCAGCACTGCAACCAGGCGGATCATGGCGGGCACGAACTCCCCGCCGGCCAGCCACCATACTGTAAAGGCAAGCAATGCGATCCCTATCACCCCGGGTACAAACACCGCCGCCACCCTATCGGCCAAGGCCTGGATGGGGGCCTTACTCCCCTGAGCCTCACGAACCAGCCTGATGATCGCGGCAAGCGCGGTGTCCCTCCCTACCCGGGTGGCGCGAAACTTGATCCATCCCTCCTTGTTGACCGCGCCCCCGGTTACCTTGTCCCCCGGGCCCTTGTCCACCGGCAGGGGCTCTCCTGTCAGCATTGACTCGTCAATGCTCGAG
>JBKHIW010000282.1:0-3548 GCA_046538465.1 Desulfobacteraceae bacterium
AGCTTCGGTTTCCGGATTCCTTGGGGCTCTTGTATTCGGCTTTTACCCGCTTCACCGGATTCGCGGTCAACAGCGGAGAGCTCGAGCTTATGGCGCTTGCCCCTTTCGGCCGGCCCGTCTACAGGGATTTGATCATGGAAGAACTGATCGATCTCAAGGAGGACGGATCCATCCGCCTGAACCCTGATTACTTTGACGTCCTCGGGGGACTCTGCGTGACAAACAAGCGCTTTGACCGTCTTTTCGGCGGACCGCCGAGGAGGCCTCGAGGTGCGATCACACGGCGGGAGGCGGATATAGCGGCCAGCATCCAGTCAGTGACTGAAGAGGCGGTGCTTCGCATGAGCAGACACGTCCGCCGGGAGACCGGCTTGAGGTACCTGTGTCTTGCTGGAGACCTGGCCTTGAACTCTTCGGTCAACGGGCGGCTCCTGAGGGAGGGTTCGTTCGAGGGCGTCTGGGTCCAGCCGGCCGCAGGTGACGCCGGCGGGGCCCTGGGAGCTGCCTTTTGGGTTTGGTACGGCTTTCTCGGGAATCCGCGCATTGCAGAGACGGAATCCGACTCCATGCAGGGATCTTACCTGGGCCCTTCTTTCAGCTCGGACAAGGTGCTTGATTTCCTGGATGTTAAGCGGTGTCCCTGTATCAGGCTGGAAGGCCCCGAAAAGAGCAGGATCGTCGCCGAGCAGATTGCAGCGGGAAAGATCGTAGGCTATATGGCCGGGAGGATGGAGTTCGGGCCCAACGCCCTGGGGGCAAGAAGCATTCTTGGGGACCCGCGGAAGGCGGAGACCCGGAGCGCTATCAATGTCAAGGTCAAGTCCAGGGAGCCCTTCCGCCCCCTTGGATTGACGGTATTGGAAGAGAGGGCTTCTGATTACTTTGAGCTTGAAACACCCAGTCCCTACATGCTTTTTTCCGTCGCTCTCAAAGGCGAGCGGGGCCTCTCTCCGGGCGAAAACCGTGAAGAGAGGACGAAGGGAGGCCTCGATGTGGGTGGGAGCGACTTTCCTGCGGTAGCCGGTCCTGACTGTTCGGCAGTGATCCAGAGTGTGAACCGCAGAATAAATCCCGGCTACTACGATGTGATCAAGGCCTTCGAGCAAATCACGGGCTGCCCTTTGGTTGTCAACGCGGGCTTCAGCATGCGGGGGGAGCCTATAGTTTGTACGCCCGACGACGCCTACCGCTGTTTTATGCGGACCGGGATGGATGTCCTGGTAATGGAGGACTGTATACTCTTCAAGGAGGAGCAGCCCAGGCGGCGCTGAAAATGAGTTGTCAGGGACCGCTTCGGCAAGTAGGATCCGAATTATTGACGGTCTCACAGAAACCCGCTCAGCCGCCGCTGGGAACGTCGTAACGCCTTGAAACTAGGAGGGCGGAAAACCAGGTCAGGGCTTTTTGTAACTCCGTCGATATTCGGGGCGGTCGGCCGTATTACGGCAAGGGCGGCGACCGCCGTGTCCTTGATCCTCGTCTATTACCTGGTGATAACGCCGTGGGCCTTGATTAGACGGGTTCTTAGGAGGGATGAATCCATCCTCCCCGGGATCGACCTGCGCGCTTCTACTTACTGGGTGGCGCGTCGTGGTTCAAAGCAACCCCGGGAGAGGCCTTACAAGAGATTCTGATCCGCAACCGTGTTTACAGCGAAATACATTCTGCATAAATACCTCTTCAAGGAAATGCTGCCGGTTTTCGGAACCGGCATCTTTGTTTTGGGTTTCATTGTAATGGGCAGCCGCCTGCTGGGGATCACGGAGCTGGTGGTCAACTTGGGCGTAAGTGTCACGGAAGTGTTCAAGCTGGTCTTGTTCCTGCTGCCAAGAATATTGCTTCTCTCACTGCCGGCAGCAGCCTTGATGGCTTCTCTCCTGGCTTTTATCAGGTTGTCCAGCGACAATGAGATCATAGCGCTCAAGTGTTCGGGTATCAGTCTTTACCAGATCCTGCCTCCGGTCCTGGTTCTGGGCTTGGGTGCCTTTATCCTGGCCGGCCTTACCTCATTCTTGGGGGTGCCCTGGGGCAATCGGGCTGTAAAAGACGCGGTCTATAGTATGGCCCGTTCAGGGGCGGATGTGGGACTCAAGGAGCGGGTCTTTTCAGAGCCTTTTGATGATGTGATGTTTTACGTGCATGATTTGTCCACCGGCGATCAGGCCATGAGGGACGTCTTTGTGGTGGATCAAAGGGAGGAGGACATGATTTCCATCATCGTGGCCGCCGAGGCCGGGATCATGCTCCAGCCCGAAGTTCGGGATATCGTGGTCCGCTTCAAGGACGGGATGATCTTTATGGACCAGCGCAGGATGGAGTCCGTGAAGACGGTGGAGTTCAAGACATATGACCTAAAGGTGAGCCTGGAGGAAATGATGCAGCCGATGGGCGATGCGGCCAAGGCCCCCAAGGAAATGGGAGTGGGCGAGCTGCTCGAGCGGCTGGAGGGGCTTTCTGAAGGGGACAGTGAACGGGACGAGCTGCAGGTGGAACTCCTGGAGCGCATCACCCTCCCGGTAGGGATCTTTTTATTGATGATAGTGGGTATGCCGCTGGGTACGCATATGCGTTCACGGGCCTTTTCCACCGGGATAGGAGTGAGCCTGGGGGTATTCTTGGCCTACTACATGATATTCGTCGGGACACGAAACCTTTGTGAGACCGGTCAGTTGGACCCGAGGATGGGGATGTGGATTCCCAACCTGTTTCTGTTGGCGAGTTGTATCCATCTGTTCAGGCTGGCCGCAGCGGAAAAGCCGCTGCCGTTCTCCGCAGAGGCCCCGCTCCGGCGCCGGCTGGCTGCGAGGAGGACACGGGCTTCTTCGCTTACCCCCGATGCAAGGGGAGGTCCGGCGGCCGGCACCGGGGCGGGGCGGGAGCCTTATGTCGGCAACATCCGCGAGGCGAAGTTTCACCGCTCGGGCTGTCGCTGTGTGAGGGGGCTGGCCCCCGACAACCGACTGTTCTTCCCTTCGAGGGAAAGTGCTGTGGAATCCGGTTATAAGCCCTGCAAGGTGTGCAGACCGTGAAGATCCTCTCCTCATATATCCTCAAGGAGTTCCTGAAGATCACCCTGATCTGCGAGGTGGTTTTCGTGGCGATTTACCTGGTCGTGGATTTTTTTCAGAAGATGGACAATTTCATGCAAGTCGGGGCCTCATGGACGGTGATGTTTTCCTACTTCTTGTACAAGACGCCCTTTATAACGGCCCAGCTCCTTCCTTCGGCCGTGCTCATAGGGGCGATAATCCTCCTGTCCATCATGCGCAGGAACAGGGAAATCACGGCCCTCAAGGCGTGCGGGGTCAACCTCTATTCCCTGTTTCGCTACTTGGCCCTGGCAGCCTTGGTGTTCTCGGCGGTATTGTTTCTTTTTTCCGAGGTGATGGTTCGAAACACCACGGCCAAGTACAATGACATATGGATGTATGAAGTGGAAAAGCGCGATCCCAAGGAGCGCTATTACTACGGCCTGGATCAGATATGGTACAGGGCCCCGGGCCGAATATACTGGATCCAGGCCTTCGACGAAGAGACCGGCGTTATGA
>JBKHIW010000283.1:0-3544 GCA_046538465.1 Desulfobacteraceae bacterium
CACCCGCTTCCAAGAATGGCGGTAGAGGTTCTCGACAAAGCCCTCATACAGCCTCTTCACTCGCCTTCGGCTTCCCATCCTGAGCCCGTAGGGCGGGTTGGTCACTATCCTGTCGCCGCCCAAATCCATCCGGGTCGCATCCCCCTGGCAAAAGCAGGGGTGGACCCCGGCCGCCCTGGCGTTCTCCGAGGCACTCGCTATGTGACTCCGCCGTATATCCGCCCCGAATATTCGGTAAGCCTTGCTGTCGGCGGAATAATCGATTTCCGCCTTCATCTCTCGGAACCTCTCCTGGTCCAGAAAGGTGAGACGAAAGACTGCAAGATCCTCCCTGAGCCGGTGGGGGGCGCCGCAGGCCCAGAGAGCGGCTTCAATGCAGATCGTCCCGCTCCCGCACATCGGGTCAATCAGCAACTCCCCTTGAGACCAACCAGAGAGCCGAACCAGTGAATATGCAAGCGAAGGTTTTAGAGGTGCCGGGTGCTCCGCCACCCGGTACCCGCGGCGGTGCAACGACCGTCTTCCCGTGGTATCCACTCCGACCTTGCAGCACCTGTCTCTTACCTCCACCCAAATGGTGACATCCGGCTCTTCCAGGTTGACCGACGGACGGGATCCTATTCGGTCCATAAAGGAATCCACCACCGCCTGGCCTGCGGCCCGCTCGACGTCCATCGAGCGGAACGGATGGGTGCCGTGACGCTCCGCCCTCACCGCGAAGCTCTGCCTAAGGTCTATGAGGCGTTGAGGCCCCAGCTCTCTTATCGCATCATAGACGTCTTCGAGCCGGTCCAGTGTAAACTCCGCCATAACAAGGAAGACCCGATGGATCGAGCGGGAAAGGTAATTAAGGAGGAATATCTCCCTTTGCCGGCCCTTGAACTCCACCCTGCCCCGGCCCTGGATCCAGGCCCTCTGACCGGTGATCTCCCCGATCTCTTCCACCGCCACATCCTCCAAGCCGGGGGTGGTAGTGGCGCGCAGATCGAGCTCCTCTAGGTTTCCAGCCACGTCTCCCATAGCCATTCCACATTGCAAGGTAATCCGCCTCCCCCTGACTTACACACCACAACTTCCTCCGGATTTCAACCCGGCCTTTCCAAGAACAAGGACCTTGAGGGGATTGATCGATAAACGACGCGCTGAGGCTTGACAAAGAAGAAAAGGTGATTACTTTCAACTAGCTTTCTATGGAGAGGGATTTCAGTTAGTTATATATCTTCGGGCTGAGAGCCGGGCAAGGCCGTTCTCCCGCGGCACCTTGGAAACCGTTGTCAAAGCGGGAACAGGGGTGAGCAGGGTAATATAGCAAGGATTTCATGAAGGAGGAGGTTTTGTGAGATGAAATTGAGACCGTTGAACGACAGGGTGGTGGTCACACGTATCGAGGAGGATGAGAAGACCCCGGGCGGTATCATCATTCCCGACACGGCAAAGGAGAAGCCCCAAGAGGGTAAAGTAATCGCTGTCGGCCCGGGCAAGCTCGACGAAAACGGAAAACGGATCCCCGTGGAGGTCAAGGAGAACGACCGGATTCTCTTCGGCAAATACGCCGGCACCGAGATCCGGATCGATGGTGTGGAGTACCTTATTATGAGGGAAGACGATATTTTGGGCATCGTCCAATAACCGTTCAGGAGGTACCGGACAATGGCAGGAAAGGATATTAAGTACAGCGCTGTGGCCAGGGAAAAAACGCTCAAAGGCGTGGACACCTTAGCCAATGCGGTCAAGGTGACCCTCGGGCCCAAGGGCCGAAACGTCCTCATCGAGAAGTCCTGGGGTTCCCCCAAGATGACCAAAGACGGGGTTACAGTGGCCAAGGAAATCGAACTGGAAGACAAATTCGAGAACATGGGCGCCCAGATGGTCAAGGAGGTGGCCTCCAAGACCTCGGATGTGGCCGGAGACGGGACCACCACCGCCACAATCCTGGCCCAGTGCATCTACCGAGAAGGCTCCAAGCTGGTAACCGCCGGAGCCAACCCCATGGCCCTCAAGCGGGGACTGGACAAGGCCATGGAGGCGGTGGTCGAGGAGTTGAAAAAGATATCCAAGCCCACCAAAGAAAAGAAGGAAATCGCCCAAGTCGGGACGGTCTCTGCAAACAATGACCCGACCATAGGAGAGATCATAAGCGAGGCCATGGAGAAGGTGGGCAAGGAAGGGGTGATAACCGTAGAAGAGGCCAAAAGCATGGAGACCACCCTGGATATCGTGGAGGGGATGCAGTTTGACAGAGGATATCTCAGCCCCTACTTTGTCACTGATCAGGAAAAGATGGAAGTGCACCTGGAAGAGCCTTATATCCTTCTCCACGAAAAGAAGATAAGCGCCATGAAGGATATGGTCCCCATCCTGGAGCAGGTGGCCAAGAGCGGGAAGCCCCTTCTGATCATCGCCGAGGACGTGGAAGGCGAGGCCCTGGCCACCTTGGTGGTGAACAAAATTCGGGGGACTTTGCGCTGTGTGGCGGTCAAGGCGCCGGGCTTCGGAGACCGAAGGAAGGCGATGCTGGAAGACATGGCCGTGCTCACCGGCGGCCAGGTGATCAGCGAGGATCTTGGGGTCAAGCTGGAGAGCGTGACCCTGAACGACCTGGGCACCGCCAAGAGAATTACTGTTGACAAAGACAATACCACTATTGTTGACGGCGGGGGCACCCGGAAGGCGTTGGAAGGGCGCGTCAAACAAATCCGGGCCCAGATCGACGAGACCACCAGCGACTACGACCGGGAAAAGCTCCAGGAGCGACTGGCGAAGTTGATCGGCGGTGTAGCGGTCATTAATGTAGGGGCGGCTACCGAGTCTGAAATGAAGGAAAAGAAAGACCGTGTGGAGGACGCCCTTAATGCGACCAGGGCCGCGGTAGAGGAAGGCATCGTCCCCGGAGGCGGGGTGGCTTTCATCCGAGCGATCAAGACCTTGGAAAAAATGAAACTGAGCGGCGACGAACAGATGGGGGTGAACCTGGTCCGAAGGGCGATGGAAGAGCCTGTACGGCAAATCGCCAACAACGCCGGGTTCGAAGGGTCGATAGTGGTCCAGCGCGTCATGGAGGGCAAGGACGACTTCGGTTTCAACGCGGAGACCGGGGAATACGAGAACCTGGTCCAGGCCGGAGTGATCGACCCGACAAAGGTCACCCGGTTTGCACTGCAAAACGCGGTCTCCGTGGCCGGTCTGCTTCTGACCACAGAGGCCATGGTGGCTGAAAAGCCGGAGAAGAAAGAAAAGACTCCGCCGATGCCGCCTGAAGATATGTACTAATCATATAAAACAGCAATAACAACCTGAAAACGACTACAAAAGCCGGGCAGGAGTATCCTGTCCGGCTTTTGTCTTTTAACACCCATTATTTGTGACTGAATAACTCTTTATTCTCTGTTTGCCAAGGCCTTGAATTCAATAAAAAGACATTTACTCCCATCTAATAATGTATCTTCAGACCTTGACACCAAGTAACGGGTGATTATTTTTCTTACTAAAGATAACAAACTGTTATGATTGAAATTCAGCGTTGACTGAAGGTCGGGAGAACATA
>JBKHIW010000284.1:0-3542 GCA_046538465.1 Desulfobacteraceae bacterium
CGCCTTTAGGGCCAAATGATTTGACATTTTTCTGAATAGGTCTTTTAATCCTTGGCCGAGCCGCCGGTGCCGCCACCGGCGGAAGAAGTTTTCCCCCGGGCCGTTCCGAGGAGGACAAACCAATGGGCGCCCGGGCAATGGAGAGCGAGGGGTATGGAACGGATACCGATCACCAGAGAAGGGTTGGAAAGGTTAAAGCGTGAACTCAAGCAATTGGAGTCGGTGGAGCGGCCGGCCAATATACGGGCCATTGAAGAGGCCAGGGGACACGGCGACTTGAGCGAAAACGCCGAGTATCATGCAGCCAAGGAGCGGCAGTCCTACCTGGATGCAAAAATAAACGACCTGAAGTCCACCATCGGAAGGGCCGAGGTGCTCGAGGTCGACCCGGGCCCCGCGGACAGGGCCTTTTTCGGAAAGACCGTGCTGCTCTATAATACACAAACCGACGAGGAGACCGAATACCAACTCCTTGGCCCTTACGAGTCAGACCCGGAGCAGGGTAGGATATCCGTCACATCACCGCTGGGCAAGGCCTTGATAGGCAGAGAAGTCGGAGAAGAGGTCCGCGTTCGGACACCGGGGGGGATGCAGGTCTTTGAGATAGTAGCAATATACTAGGAGAAAGACATGGGGTATCGTGTATTTATCCACGGCTTGGACAGCAGCAGTCAGGGGACCAAGGGACAATACTTCAAGAGCAGATATCCTGACATGATAATTCCTGATTTCGAGGGATCACTCCAAGAGCGCATGACCCGGCTGGAAGAAGTCCTGGAGGGCGAATCCGGTCTCACGCTGGTAGGCTCAAGCTTCGGCGGGCTTATGGCGGTAATATTCGCCATGGGAAAGGAGTCCGCTGTGGAGCGCATGGTTCTCCTGGCGCCTGCCATCCACGCCCTCGAGGAGGTCCCCTATCCCTTAAAGACCCTGTCCGTCCCGGTCACCATATACCATGGAATACAGGACGAGGTCATACCCCTGGACCAGGTGAAGGCAGTAGCCGAACGCTTCTTTCCGGCACTGGACTTCCATGAAGTCCAAGACGACCACTTTCTGCACCAAACCTTCCGCACTCTTGATTGGGATCGGCTTTTGGTGGGATGAAAAGGGCTGGCAGGCTACCCTTGAAAAAAGGGGTTGCCGTGCTTTTCCCGCCCCACCGTGGAGGTGGGCCCATGACCGGGTAACACCAAGGTGTCATCGGGCAGGGTGAAGACCTTGGTGCGTATGTTCTCCAGGAGCCTTTCCATATCCCCGCCGGGAAAGTCGGTTCGGCCGATGCTGCCGGCGAATAAGGCGTCCCCGCAAATCACGGCCCTGGCAAACCGCTTCCGCCCTTCCGAGTCCAGCTCCCCTTCGAATAAAAAGCCCAGGCCCGCCGGAGAATGCCCCCTTAGATCAAGGACCTTCACTGGTATGGAGCCCACTCGTATCACGTCGCCTTCTTCAATAAAGCCCGAGGCATCCGACTCGGGGGCTTCGAAGCCGTAAACCCTCGCCCTGGTGCCCACCCTCTTCAGGCCCGGGGCCTCGTCCCGGTGAAGGAGAATCGGCGCTCCGGTCTTCTCCTGCAGCTCCCGGTTTGCGCCTACGTGATCCCAATGCGCATGGGTATTGATGATATATTGCAGCTCGAGCTCGTTTGCACTCAGGACACGCAGGATGTCCTCGGCGTCGCCTCCGGGATCGAAAACCGCAGCCTGCCCGGCTTGGCGGTCGCCCAGGATATAGCAGTTGACCTGGAGTGGTCCGGTCTGAAGCATCTTTAGTATCATCCGCTCTCCTCTTCTCTGGTCATGGTATAGCCCCCCCGGGGATCATTCAGCCTCGATTCGGAAAGAAGGCCGCTCAAGATGAGTCCCCTTGCACTCCGGGCACCGGCTCGGCCTGGTCAGACGCTTTCGATTGCGAAACACGTAGCCGCACTTGAGACATCTGACAGGGGTCACCCTCAGACGTCTCTTGCCAGGCCCCAATGAGCGGGCTACGTGGGAGAGATGGAAATAGACCTCTTTTTCCCTTATCCCCAGGGCTTGGGACAGATCCCTGTCGGTCATCTCCCCTTCCATCAAGAGTTCTATCATGCGCCGCCTCAGCGTCTGGCGGGCCTCCCGCGGGGGCTGAGCATGCATTATCGGCCGCTCCCTTCCGAGTTAGGCTGTTGACCGCCGAGGTACTATAATACAGAACAGCCACTGTGCCAACCCGAGGGCGTGTGGAGCCGGCAAGCCTGGAAAATCCAACACTCCGCTCAGAGCCCCAACAACCCGGCCAGGTTCTTCCAGGAAACCGCCTCCCTCTCCTCGGCCCCCAGGGGAAGGGACTCAAACCAACGCCTCTCCTGCAGAGGGTCCCTCCAAGGGGTGTCAGTGCCGAAAAAAACCCGGTCCGAACCCTTGCGCCCGATGATCTCCATTACGGCCTCATCCGGGATTATACCGGAGACAAAGGAGAGGTCGAAATAGACATTATCCAGGTCATAGAGCGGCTCCAGGTGATCCCAGCCGAAAAGGGACCCCAAGTGAGCTGCTATCACTGTCAATCCGGGATGGGCTTCGGCCATCTCACCCACGCGCGAAGGGCCTGCTTCCCAGGAGCCGGCAAAGGCCGAAAAACCGCGCAGGTGCGGCTTGAAGCGCGGCAGATCCTGGATGCTCATGGTATCGAGCACCACCGGCAGCCCGGCCTCCTCCAGCAAGGACCACATCGCATGGGCCTCGTCCGAGAGTATGTCCAGATGCTGAAGCACCGGGTGGATCTTCACACCCTGGAGCCCCAAGTCAAGGATCTCCTCCAAATCCTCTTCCAGGCCGGCCGAGGCGGCCATCAGGGTGGCAAAGGGTATGATCATGGGGTCTTCCTCGGCCTTTTCAGCCGACCACCGGTTGAGCTCGCTCACCCTCTCGGCGCGGCCGGAGACAGGGAGCAAAACGCATCGGTCTATCCCTGCCCTTTGCTCCTCCCTGACCAAGGAATGAGCAGACCCCTCGTGGTGAAGGACCCATTTGCCAGGATCGCTTGCAGGAACGCAGCGATCCAAATCCTCTGAGCGGGTCTTGATCAAGGGTCTGTCATCGGTCCTGTACGCGTGTGAATGTGCATCTATGAGCATCAGATCCCCGTATATTTCTCCTTTTTCTTGCAAATCGTTTCACGTCCAGACCCGGATCACGTCATATCACTTCCGGCCCGGTACAGGCCGGCCTCTCGGTTATCAGCCCCTCACGCTCCATCCTCAGGGCCGACGGCAGGAACCGGAGCAGGTCTCCAGCGGTCACCCCGTCAGCACCGAGGTCTTCAGCCGCAAGGTCACCGGCCAGGCCGTGTATGAAGACCCCCTTGCACACCGCCTCGGGCATGCCGAGCCCCAGGCCTGCCATGGCCGCGACAGTGCCGGCCAGTACGTCGCCGGTGCCGGCGGTGGCCAGTGCGCTGTTACCGGTAAGATTTACAAAGACTCTGCCGTCCGGATATCCCACCAGGGTGCGGGCTCCCTTAAGGACGATCACCGCGGCCAGATCTGACGCCGCGGCCTTCAG
>JBKHIW010000285.1:0-3524 GCA_046538465.1 Desulfobacteraceae bacterium
TGCAACGGGCTTTTTGAGGGCCTTTTCCAGCAAGGCCGCCGTCCCCGGCTTTTTTGCAGCGTCACGCCCCGCCGGGGTCCCCTGTTGTAAAGGAGCCCATGATAGGGTATAATTATCAACAAAAGATCAATCACAGCCGCCCCAAGGCGGAAAGGCGGTGTGGGGAAAAAAGGGTATATGGCGGACAAGGACTACCATAACATCCTGGGTATCGGCAAGGACGCCGGCCCCGAGGAGATCAAGCGGGCCTACCGGAGGATGGCCATGCGTCATCACCCGGATACCAGCGGCGGGGACCCCGGGGCCAAGGAGCGCTTCGAGGAGATAAACGAGGCCTATCATGTCCTGAGCGACCGGGCCGGCCGGAGCCGTAAAGGCAGAGACGCTGATCCGAGTGAGAGCGTAAAGGTGCCAATCCACCGGGGCACACCAAGGAGGTCCGGGGGCCTCGGCTCGGATCCGACATGGGGCCGCTTCCGTTCATTCGACTGGTTTGATTGGGATCTCTGGGGGTTGAACGGTTTCTTCCCAGGGGATCCTTTTTTCACCCACGGCCGTCTCCGACCAGCCTTCCAAGAGTCGACTGTGCATGAGATCCAACTTACTCCGGACGAAGCACGGCGGGGCGCTGAGCGCGAGCTCAGGATCCACCTGCCGGGGGAGACTCTGAGGATCACCGTGGAGGTCCCCGCCGGCGTGGAAGACGGGACCTTGCTCAAGGTGGTCGGACCCAAGACCAAAGAGAGAGGAATCGAGCTTTACCTCAAGGCGAAGATCCCGGACTGACCCTCCCTATTCCTTGCGCTTCCGCCGCTTTAGCCCGGCCGGCTCCAGATAGAGCTTTTCCCCGGCCAAAAGCTTGGCCACACCGTCCAAGGGCTTGTAGCGCTCGTCCTCGCAGATCCTGCAGTGGCCGCAGTCGGAGAATACGTTCTCCGGCTGGGTATAGGTCGTAATCACGCCCTCGTAATTTCGCAGCACCAGGCGGCGGTCGCCCTGGGAAAGCAAGTAGTTGGGCATCACCGGTATCTTGCCTCCTCCGCCCGGGGCGTCGACCACAAAGGTGGGAACAGCCATGCCGGTGGTATGCCCCCTTAGGTTCTCAATGATCTCCATCCCCTTGGTAATGGATGTCCTGAAATGGGCTATCCCCCGCGACAGATCGCACTGGTAAATATAGTACGGCTTGACCCTGATCATCAGGAGCTCTTGAACAAGCTTCTTCATGATATACGGACAGTCGTTCACATCCCTCAAAAGCACGCTTTGGTTCCCCAGGGGGATGCCCGCATTCGCCAGTCTCTCGCAGGCCTCCTTGGCCTCCAGGGTGATCTCGGCGGGGTGATTGAAGTGGGTGTTCAGGTACACGGGGTGGTACTTCCGGAGCATGGCCGTCAGATCCGGGGTGATCCTCTGGGGCAGGACCACCGGGGTCCGGCTCCCGATGCGGATGATCTCCACGTGTTCTATGCCTCTCAGCCTGGCCAGGATATACTCCAGCCGCTCGTCGTCCATGACCAGGGGGTCTCCTCCGGAGACCAGGATGTCCCGAAGCTCCTTGTGCTCTTCTATGTAGTTGAAGGCCTGCTCCATCTCCCCCCGGCCCAGATGGCGGTCCTGAGACCCCACCATTCGCCTGCGGGTGCAATGCCGGCAGTACATGGAGCAAATGCGGGTGACCAGGAAGAGGACCCGGTCAGGGTAGCGGTGGGTGATGCCCGGGACCGGAGAGTCCACATCCTCTTCCAGGGGATCATCCCGGTCGTCGGCCTCATAGTCCAGCTCCCGAACACTGGGCACGGCTTGCAGCCTGACCGATCCCCTCTTATACTCCCTGTCCATCAGACAGGCATAGTAAGGTGTAATGCTCATCTTGAAGGTCTGCAAGACCTTCTCCAGGTCCTGCTCCTCCTCGGCGTCCACGAGTATGACCTTCTTGAGCGTCTCTATATCCCGGATTACGTTCCGGAACTGCCACTTCCAGTCATTCCACTCTTTTTCGGATACGTTTTTAAAAAGCGGTACTTCGCGATAAGCCACCCTAGGATAGGTCTTCATGGTCCCGTCCCCTCGGGGGTGATGTCTTACAAACGGCGGCGCAGAACCCAGCACCCATGGAGAGAGGTATCAAAAGGTTGTGCGGTCTTCTTCACTCAATCAATTCCAGGACATGGCGCTTTTTGACCTTTGCCGAGGCTGCGCTGAGGATGGTCCTCATGGCCTTGGCCGTGCGACCCTGCTTGCCGATCACCTTGCCGAGATCCTCTTTGGCCACGCGAAGTTCAATAACCGAGGTCTGCTCCCCCGCTATTTCGGTTACCACCACTTCCTCCGGCTTGTCCACCAAGGCCTTGGCAATCGTTGCAATGAGCTCCTTCATGTCGGATCCTCCGTGGTCTACTCCGCTCTTGAGCAGGACCTGAATAAGCGTTTCAGGGAGAAGTAAGCACGCCGCGCATAAGACCTCTTGATCCTCTATTTTAGAATTTACCTGAATTTTTCTTATCAGCCTCCTGTCTATATAAACTCAGAATAATCAAAACTTTTATCCTAGTCAAAGGAAAATGGGCTGCGGCAGCTTACCCGGCGCCGGGGCCTGCTTCCATCAAGGCCTTGAGCTCTCCACCCTCTATCTTCTCGCGCTCAAGGAGCAGGTGGGCCCCCTTTTCCAGGACCCGGCGGTTCTTTTCCAGAATGGACTTGGCCCTGTCGTATTGCTCCGAAATTATGGCCCGGACCTCGCTGTCGATCAGCTCGGCCGTGCCGGGGCTATAGTCAGCCGTGCCTTCCCAGGGGGGCTCCATGAAGAGGCCTCTCCTTTCCCTCTGAAAATAGACTTGGCCAACCTTGCTGCTCATTCCGTACTCTTTGACCATGCTCCTCGCGATGTCGGTTGCCTTGCTCAGATCATTGTGGGCGCCGGTGGAGATATCCCCGAAGACCAACTCCTCCGCGGCGCGGCCTCCCAACAGAGAAGCTATCCGGTTGACTAGCTCTGATCGGGTCATTAGATAGCGGTCCTCCGTAGGCACCTGCATGGTATAGCCAAGGGCCGCAATGCCCCTGGGAATGATTGATATCTTGTGCACCGGATCTGTCCCCGGGAGGGAGAGGGCCACCAGGGCGTGCCCGACTTCGTGGTAGGCGATGATCTCCCGCTCCTTCTTGTTGATCAATCGGTTTTTCTTCTCCAGCCCGGCCACCACTCTTTCCACCGCCTCCTCGAATTCGCTCATGCCCACTTCAGTCTTGCCCCTCCGAACGGCCAGCAGAGCGGCCTCGTTCACCAAGTTGGCCAGATCCGCCCCCACCATGCCCGGGGTCATATTGGCAAGCTCCTCCACGTCGACTGAAGAAGAGGCCTTTATATTCCTCATGTGCACCTTGAGGATCTCCATGCGGCCTTGCTTATCCGGCCGGTCCACCAAAATCTGTCGGTCGAATCTTCCCGGCCTGAGAAGGGCCGGATCGAGGATCTCCGGCCGGTTAGTGGCCGCCATCAAGATCACCCCCACCTGGGGGTC
>JBKHIW010000286.1:0-3523 GCA_046538465.1 Desulfobacteraceae bacterium
GTCCCCGACCATGGGCAGCGTCTGTACCTCGTCCTGGATGTCGAAGCACCAGCAAGTAGGGCAGAGAAAGGTGCAGGTCCCGCAGTTTATACAGGCAAACGCCACCTCCTCCCAAAAAGGCGCATCAAAGAGCTCGGTCACCACCTTTTCCTTCAGCTTGTCCGTGGGTACCTTGGATTCGAATTGTGCGGCCGCCCGACGGGTCAGTGACTCCGCCTTCTTGATCGAATCCTGATCGGCATCCTTCCCGCCCTGCATCCCGCCCAAAAGCTCCTCGCCCTTTTCGGTCAATCCCTTGGCCAAATAAGCGTCGCCCAAATCAAACAGCAGGACGTCGAGGCCCTTACGCCCAAAGGGTCCTGTGCCTGCTGACGTACAGAAGCAGGTGGCGCAAGGATCATTGCATCCAAGCCCCACGAAGGTCGTGGATTCATACCGCTTTACCCACCAAGGGTCGCGGTATTCAGGGGTGTCGAAGTTCCTCTTGACCAGCTGGAAGGCATATGCGTCACAAGGCCGAATCCCCACCACCAACTGGGGCGGAAGATCCTTTTCGGCTTCCTTCAAGACATGGGCGGCATCCTCCCCCCCCAACGAGTATTCGAACATCCTCTCGGATTGGGGTTGTATAAGGAACTTAGGGGACAGGCGACTGTTCTGGTAATCGAAGCTCGGCCTGGTCCCGTCCTCCAACACCTTGAAGTTGTGATAGTCCCCTTCCTTGACCGGGACAAAGACCCGGTATGAACCGGTCAGGCCCTGCAGGACCTCGGTCCAGTCTTCCTTGGCAAACAGTTTCATGCTCATGGAATCCATCCTTCAGAATCAGGTGCTCTCAGCTTCCGGGTATCCTGGACCCGGGCGTCCCCCGGGTCACCGCACAAAGTCGTTGTAATCATCCACGCGGTAGACGTCCAGTGGAGGCCTCTGCTCCAGGGTCAGCCCCGCCTCCCAGCCGAAGAGCTCCAAAGCGTCCTTGTTCAGCTTCTTAGTGAATTGGCGAACCGGTATACCCACCGGGCATACCCTCTCGCAGGCCCCACAGTCAGTGCACCTGCCCGCACAGTGATAGGCCCTCAGAAAATGAAAAGTCATGGTATCTGTAGGGTCCACGCTCTTGCCCACCCACTGAGGCCTGGACTCATCCACAAAGCAGGTCGGGCAGTAGCATAGGGGGCAAGCGTTCCGACAGGCGTAGCAACGGATACAGGAAGAGATCGTGCGGGTGAAAAAGCCCCACTTCTTGTCCGGATCCATAGCCTCTATTTTCTCTACGTCCCTGAACTGGTTCACCCCTTCGAGTTCCGGGACCTCTTCGGCCACCAGCTCATCATACTCCACAGGGTTGCGGTGGGCGCATGTCGAGCAATTGAGCTGAAGAAAATCCGCCTTCTCGAAGGTCTCTTCAAATCCCGGGCCTTTGACTGTGAAGCGCCCCCCGGGCTCTTCCACCACATCCCGGATCTCCCTGTACTTTACCGCGCGCTTTACCGCCCGGTGGTTAATCATGCCGGTGCAGGGGACCCCGAGTATATATACCTGATCCCGCTGGATCTGGTTCTCTATGATATGGGTGACGATATTGCGGGAATTGCAGCCGGTGGCCAATATGCCCACCTTGTCTTTGCGGCCGGTGAGATAATTGCAGAGATTGAGACCGCAGTTGCTGTCCCAATAAAGAATATCGGCCTGGTCCGGATCAGTCACCAATACGGGCTCGTTCATCATGGGAACGGTGCCTTTTTTATAGCCTATAAAGACGTCCACTTTTCCCTCTTTGAGGAGCTCCCTGGCCCTATTCCTAATCTTCTCGGTATATTCGATCATCATGCCACCTCGGCTTTACCTTTTATGAGACGCTTGGCGGGCCCTGCGTCCCTTACCGCCTGTATCACCTCCCTGGCCACCTCTACGAACTTACTGGCCTCGGCCGAGGAGATCCACGAGAAGTGGAGCCTTCCGGGCTCGATTCCAATGTGCTCAACGAGATTCTTCAAGAGCACGAACTTGCGTCTGGCGTAGTAATTACCTTCCAGGTAATGACAGTCACCGGGGTGTCACCCCGAGACCCAGACGCCGTCCGCCCCGTGCCTGAAGGCGGCCAGGATGAACTTCGGCGATACGCGGCCCGAGCAAGGCACGCGGATCACCCTGATGTTGGGCGGGTACTGCATGCGGCTGACCCCTGCCAGGTCCGCCGCCCCGTAAGTGCACCAGTTGCACAAAAACGCAGTGATCTTCGGTTCCCACTCGCTCATGCTCGTCTCCTTGCCCGGTGCCGCCCCGGCTGCTGACCCCGCCGGGGCGAAACCTCTCTTTGAATCATCCGCGGCGCTCAGGGCGCCGCTGGTCTCGTTTGTCTCTGGATAACTCCATAAGGGAGTCCCGGAGTATTACATCTGGTCGATCATGGCCATTATCTGTCCGGTCTCGAAGCCTTTGAGATTAATCGCCCCGGAACGGCAGGAAGCCACGCATAAGCCGCATCCTTTGCAAAGCACCGGATTGACCTCCGCGCGTCCGGCAAGCGGTCCTTCCTCGATAAAGGACGGGGCGCCGTATGGGCATACTGTTAGACACACCCCGCAACTGCTGCAAATCCCCGGGGTTACATAGGCCACGGTCCCGCTGGCGGCGATGGTCTTCCTCGCCAGCAGGGTAATGGCGCGCGAAGCAGCCGCCTGGGCCTGCGCGATGGACTCGTCTATAGGCTTGGGGTAGTGGGCCATGCCGCAAAGGAAGACCCCGTCCGTGGGGAACTCCGAAGGGGCCAGCTTGGCGTGGGCCTCGACGAAAAAGCCGTCCTCGTTCATGGTCACCTTGAAGAACCTGGCCAAATCTTCGTCCTTGTAAGGCACGATGGCGCCGGCCAAGGTCAATAGATCCGCATGTATGAGAACGGTCCTTCCCAAAATAGGATCATAGACCTCTATGTCCAGGTGATCCCCGCCCGCCTTGACCACGGGCTTGCGCTCGGGCTCGTAGCGGATGAATATCACTCCGGCCTCCCGAGCCTTCTTGTAAAGGGCCTCCTTCTCCCCATATGTCCGGATGTCCCTGTAAATTATATAGACCCGCATCTCCGGGTTGAGCTCCTTGAGATGCAGGGCGCTTTCTATTGAATGTGTACAGCATACCCTTGAACAATAGGGACGATCAGGCTCTCTGGAGCCCACGCATTGTATGAAAACAGCGCTCCCGATATCTCCCAGCGCCTGATCCTCCTCGATGAATCGCCGATCCAGGTCCTGATGGCTGAGCACCCGGGGATCCTCGCCGTAAAGATACTCGGCGGGTTTCAGCTCTTGTGCGCCGGTGGCGATCACCGCCACCCCATGCTCCACTTTGACCTCTTCCCCTGAGGTGGAAACCACGGATTCGAAGTTCCCTACAAATCCGTCCACATGGACCAATTCCGCGTTCAATCTGACATCTATGCGGTCGTCTTCTCGGACGGCCTTGATCAGGGCGCCCAGCTTTTCCTGGATATCCTCCCCTTTCCAGGTCTTGTAAAGATGGAGGG
>JBKHIW010000287.1:0-3523 GCA_046538465.1 Desulfobacteraceae bacterium
AATTTGATTTGTTCGTGGTCGAATTCCGCTTCCACCGGGCCTTCACCAGCCGAATCAACCGCCCCGGCATGCCTCAAGGCGGATGAGCCCTAAGCCGGCACTTCATACTCTTCCTCACTGCAGCTCTTCGCTCAGCAGAATTCTCAGGCCTTCTTCCTCTTCCGCGACCGGGATCCTGATCAATCCACGGTCTCCCTTGCTCGACAAACCGGCTCGAATTCAGGGGACGACGCCCCGATTCAGTGGCGTCTCCAACATTCAAACTTATTCTACAAGACTGTAAGCATCAGAGTCTATCAGGAGAACCTGGAATCGTTACCAGGAAAGCAAGGAAAATGAGGTGGGTGGATTGCGCACAATCTCCCGGCCGCTCACACCTTCAACAGGCCCTTGCGTATGGCCGTCTTGGTGAGGTCCGCGATGGACCGGGCGTCCAGTTTCTCGAATATGTTGTACTTGTGTGATTCCACGGTCTTGGGGCTGATGCAGAGGCGGTCGGCGATCTCCTTGACGGTCATGCCGTCGGCCAGGAGGGGGAAGATCTCCTTTTCTCTGGTGCTCAGCCTGGCTATGCCGTTCTGCAACTCCAGAGCCTCCTTCCCGTTCCCCACCTCCAGTGCAAGCATATGCTCGTGGAGCAGGTCATTGACTTTGCCTGAGAAATACGTACCCCCGTTACGCACGATCTCCAGGGCGTCCATCAAGGCCTCCACCGATTCGTCCTTGAGTACGTACCCGGCGATTCCCGCCCGGAACAGGGCTAGGACGATTTCCTTTTCAGCGTGCACGCTGAAGACCACCACCCGGGACTTGGGGGAGGACTCGCGGATCTTATAGGCCGCCTCCACGCCGTTCATGCCGGGCAGGGACACGTCCAGCACGATGATGTCCGGCCGGAGGGCCTTGGCCTGTTCCACCGCCCCGGGGCCGTCCGCGGCCGTACCCGCCATCCGGAACTCGGAATGCCTGCCAAGGCTGCTCTCGATGCCTTTTACCACCACGTCGTGGTCGTCTACAACGAGCACGGTCCACGGTTTCTTGCTTTTCATGGATGTTGTCCTCTCCACAAAGTTGACCATCTCGCAAAAACCTGCTCCACCGCCGCTGGGAGCCTCGTACCCCCTTGAAACTATAAAGGCAGATAACCAGCTCAGGGGCTTTTTGCAACTCCGCCAAAGTTGTTGACACCTCCCTCAGGGAGGGGCGGCCTCCTGGAAAGGGATTTCGGCCCTCACGGTGGTTCCCTTTCCGGGCGAGGAGTCCACGTAAAGTTCCCCTCCTGCATGGGTTGCACGCTCCCGCATGATCACAAGGCCCAAAGGACCCACGCCGGAAGCCTCGGATACTACCTTGTCCCAGGCAAACCCGCACCCGTTGTCCTCTATGGTGAGTTGGAGGGCGCTGCCCTTTAGGGTCAGGCTGACATGGATCTCGCTGCAGCCGGAATGCCGGACCGCATTCAGCACGGCCTCCTGAGCAATGCGGTACAGGGAGAGCCCGAGCCGGGGGGGTGGGTGGTCCGGCACGTCCTTGAAGAAAAAGTGGATGCGGCGGGACTCGTTTTGCATCCCTTCTCCCAGGGACCGAAGAGCCGGGATCAGTCCCAACATGTCCAGGCTGCTCGGGCGGAGCCGGCGGCTGGTATCCCGCATGCAGGAGATCGCTGTTTGAAGGGACTTCACGACTCCGTCAATACGGCCTGCATGGGCGCCGATGTCTTGGCCCAGGTCCGCTCGGACGCTCTCGAGCTCCATCTTGGCCCCGGTAAGGATTTGCCCCGCATCATCATGGAGCAACATGGCCAGTTCTCGCCGATCCTCCTCCAGGAGATCCACCAGGCGGCCGGCCAGGTGACGCCTGCGTGCGGCCTCGGACCGGGCCCGGGACTCTGATGCCTCAAGTTGGTTTTGGTAGTGTTTACGATGTTTCAATTCCTCCTGAAGGGCTTGGTTGGCCTGTTCCAGCTCCCTGGTCCTCTCCATCACCTTTTCTTCGAGCCATGCGGCCCTCGTTTCCAGGGCCTGCTCCGGGTTCTTGTCGTTCATAGGGGCTTGGAATTCTCGAGGAGGCCCCTGTTTTCTTTGCGATTCTTCCGGATGTTTCTCATTGTTGTCTTCCATGGTCGGTCTTTCAGCGGTTTATTGCAGGTTACGAGTCGCCTTTTTGAGTGCGTTCAGGCCCGGATCCCGCAGGTGCTTCCGAAACAGGGGTTGATCTTTAACATCTCTAAATATCTTATTTAACGCATGCTTTGCACACTTTGTCAACAAAATGCCTCCCTAAAAATAGTTGCATCTCAATCCTATTTAACGTATCTTTTTGTGGTTCTACATTACCGAAACGCATCCCTATGCCGGGACATCCAGACGAATCAGGACCTGAAAGGGATGGAGGAAAAAGACCCTGCCGGAAGCGAGACCATATATGAAGCAGGAATCCCCGTTTTCAAGCGATGCCCGCGTCATTCGAAAAACGCCGACGCAGATCCATGGCCTGGACGCCATCCTGCAAGGCGGCTTTCCAACCCAACGCATGACCCTGATCACCGGAGGGCCGGGAACCGGCAAGAGCCTCCTGGGGCTGGAATTTGTCTACCGAGGCGCCGTGGCCGGGGAACCGGGCATCTTCGTGACCTTTGAAGAACCCGGGGAGAACGTCCGGCAGAACGCAGGCACCCTGGGATGGGACCTGGCAGCCCTGGAGCAGGCAGGCTCGCTTTTCCTCCTGGACGCCCGGGTGGATCCGGAGATGGCGCTTTCCGGCGAATTCAACCTGGGCGGTATCACCGCCATCCTGGAGGGGAAGGTCCGGGAGATGGGGGCGCGCCGCATTGTGATCGACGCCCTGGACGGGCTCACGCGCTTCTTCGAGGACCCGAATCAGGAGCAGAACCAGCTGCTGGGCCTCCACCAGTGGCTGACGGAGCGCGGGCTGACCGCGGTATTCACCTCCAAGGCGCAGGGAGGGAACGAGTCGCGGAGCCCGAACGATTTCCTGGATTTCCTGGCCGACTGTGTTCTGGCCCTGGACCAGGAGATCAAGGGGCGAGTCGCTACCAAGATGCTTCGGGTGATAAAGTACCGGGGTTCGCCGTACGGCGGAAACGCCTATCCGTTCCTGATTACGGAAGAAGGGTGCCGCTTTAACCCCATCACCGACATGGTCTTGCACTCCGCGGCCCCGGCCGGGATGACTACGAGCGGGGACAGGGCCCTGGATGAGATGCTCGGCGGCGGGTATCACCAGGGACGCTGCGTCCTGATCGCGGGGGCCCCGGGAACGGGCAAGACCACCCTGGCCAGCATGTTCGTGCGCTCCGCCTGCGAAAAGGGGGAAAAAGTCTTATATGTGAGCTACGAGGAGTCGCAGTCGGATCTGATCCAGGGCATGCGCAGCGTGGGGATCGACCTGAAACCGGCCCTGGAGGACGCCTGCCTGGAAATCCTGGCCCTGATGCCCGAATCCACCGGGGTGGAGGAACACCTCTTCCTTGTCCAGCAGGCCATGGAGCGCTTGCAGCCCG
>JBKHIW010000011.1:0-15965 GCA_046538465.1 Desulfobacteraceae bacterium
ATGAGGCGACCCGCGGAATACCCAGGATAATCAATATACTGGCCGATAACGCCCTGCTCTTGGGCTATTCCAAGGGGCGGAGGAAGATCTCGCCTGAGATGATAAGAGAATGCCACTCCGAGATGGACCAGGAGTTTGAGCCGGATCCGGGGGAGGAAAGTGCCACCGTCCATGAACCCTCTCCGGAACCCCAGCCCGCCCCCTCCCGGAAATCCGGATTCAGGCGGGTCTTTCTTCTTGTTTTGCTGCTGGCGGCCGCGGCCGCTGCGGCCATGACCCGGCCGGAAAGCCGGGAGCTCCTGATCTCTCTTATCCCGGGCTACGCGACCCGGAACGCCAAGGTAGTGGAAAAAATCCCGTTGCAGGAGCCCCTCGTCGCCGGTACGGGCGGAGACCGGGAGCGAACCGAGGTTGAACCTGGAGAACCGCCCGCGCCCGTGCTTGAGCCGGAGGCCGGAGAGGAGGAGAAAATCGCCCTTTGGATTCCGGAGCCCGAAGAACTCCCCGGGCCGGAAAAGTCCGCACCGGAAGACTTGCCCGAAGAACGGGTGGTGGTGGTCAAACAGGGGGATTCTCTGGCCCGGCTCGCAGCGGAGGTATACGGCAGGGCGGATGAGGAAATCCTCGACCTGATCCAAAGGCGCAACCCGGAAATCGAGGACATAAACAGCATCCGCGTGGGGCAGAAGATCTTGTTCCCGAGCTTAGACGAAAATGTCAAATCCGTGGCAGGTGCATACACGGTCCACGTGGCGTCTTACAAGCCCTTCAAGGCCGCGCACGATGCCTTCCAGAGGCTGATCGCCCGGGGTCATGAAGCCTATATAATCCCCGCAGCCGATGATAACGGGGGCATCATTTACCGGGTCACCATAGGGAGCTTCGCCGCCCGCGGCGAGGCCTCGAAATACGCCCGTGAACTCCTCGCCGGGGAAGAGTTCGAATATGCCCAGGTACTCCATTTTGAAGTGAAGTAGGCTGGGAAAAATGTCGAAAGAATAATGAGGGAGATCCAAGAAGCCCAAAACCTGGTTATCCGCCCTTGTAGCAGCAAGGAGGTAGAGCGTTCCCAGCGGCGGCTGAGCGCGTTTCGGCGAAGCCGTCAATAATACGGCGACGGGTCGCTCAGGGACGGGGCTGTTAAGCGAGCGGCCGGGACGGTGAAAAAGCAGGGAGGGTAGAGGTGCAATACACACTAGAGAAGGCACAGCTCGAAGATATCGAGGATGTCTTCCAGTCCGACATCATGGAGCTCGGCGTCACCTGCGTGGTACTGATAGACATGTCAGGGAATATAATTTCCCATCTGGACCGCGGCGAGCTCAAGCACGACATCTATTCGTTGGCCGCCCTTGCCGCGGGCAACTTCGGCGCCGTGAGCGCCATGGCAAAGATTATAGGGGAAGAGGAGTTTTCCCTGCTCTTCCACAAAGGGACCAAGGAGAACATCCACTTCAGCAAGGTGATGAACGACTTTCTCCTGGTCACCATCTTCGGCAAGGACGTCTCCTTGGGCTTCCTGCGCATGAAGGTGGCCGAGGCCGTGGGAAAGATAGAAAAGATCCTGGACTACTGAGTAGAGCTTTTTTCCATTTGCGAGGCAGGTTACATTGGCTTTTGTCAACCCAAAAAACAAAGAGATCCAGGTCAAGATCGTTTACTACGGCCCGGGGAGAGGCGGAAAGACCACGAATCTCGAGTACATTTACAGCCGGTTCAATCAAAGGATAAAAACCGAGATGGTCACTATAAAGACCCACGGCGACCGAACGCTGTTCTTCGACTTTTTGCCTTTCGACATAGGCAAGATCAAGGGGTATGACGTAAAAATCCAGCTCTACACGGTCCCGGGCCAGGTCAAGTACAACGCCACCAGGAAGCTGGTCTTGAGAGGAGCGGACGGAATCGTCTTTGTGGCCGATTCAATGGCTGTTCGAAGAGACAAGAACCTCGAATCTTTGAAGAACCTGGGGGAGAATCTGGCCGAGTATCAGAAGAGCCTGGATAAAATGCCTCTGGTGATGCAGTACAATAAACGTGACCTGGCCGAGCAGGGCATCCCGTTGCTGAGCACCCGGGACCTGGAAAAGAGCCTAAACTCCGGGTTGAAGGCGCCTGCATTCGAGGCGAGCGCCCTGACCGGCAAGAACGTGGTCAATACCATGAAGAAGATCATAGCCTTGACCGTGGCCTCGTTGGAGGATCAGCTCAAATAGGGCGGGAGGGTTCGAAGATGGAGGAAAAAGCCGGCGGCGGGGTGAGCGAGGAGCTGGAAAAACGGCTGGACGACCTTTTCGGGACCGAGAAAGAGGAGACCCCGGGGCAGGACGACCTGGATCTTGCCTCGCCGACCCAGGACTCACCCCTCAGGAATCTCAAGGGCATCGTCCTCTCCATAGACTGGGAGATAACAGACCGGACAATGAAGGCGTTTTTGGAGGAAGTAGACGCGCTTCGTATGCATTACCAGGGTGAGAAGATCCCTGACATGTTCCTCCGGCTCCTGGCGGCCACTGGCAGGTATGTGCGCACCCAAAAGGCCAGGGCCCACCCCGATGCGGTTGGGGTGCTCACCCGTGTCTATGCAGCCATGGAAAAGGTGCTCCTGGACCAGGACATGCCGGAAGCGGAAAAAAGAAGGCGCCTTTACAGGGAGCTCAACCGTTTCAAGGACCTGAAGCGGCAAATAGCCGAGGGCAGGCATAAGGGCCCTGAGGAGCCACCGGTCCTGGAGGCGACTCCCACCGCCTCCCGGGCCGTGTCTGAAGTAATGCCTCCTCATGAGGCGTTCGCCCAGGCCCTTGACGAGATAAAGCAGGTGATCAAGGCCGAGTTCCAGGCCCTCAGGACCGAAATCAGGCTCTGGAGAGAGGGTCGATGAGGAGGTAAGCGCCATGAACATATCATTCGATGACCTTTCCGCCCTGGTCTTTAAACGAGTCCCGGTGAAAAACCTGGGGAAGTTTTCCCTGGACGGTGAAATGCTCGGTGTGCTCATGGAGGTGGACGGGAAGAAGACCGCCGGATCAATAGCCCGGGCCTTGGGCATGGACATGGGGCCCCTGCGAAGGGCACTTGCCGGGCTGATGGAACTCGGGCTGGTGGAGGCGGGCGAAGACTCGCTGCCTGTAGTGGACGATGAATTTTTGGACTACCTCAAGAAAAGGCTTTCCCTGGCTGTGGGCCCCATAGCCGAGGTCCTGATCGAGGATGCGGCCGCCGACTTGGGTTACGACCCGGAGAAGTTTCCCAAACACCGGGCGGCGGAGCTGGTCGAGCTCTTGTCCCGACAAATCAGGAGGGAGGACAGGAAAGCGGCCTTCAAGCAAGGCATGGTGGAGATGATTAGGGTGAAGGGTTATTGAGGAGGTTCCCATGATTGTAAACTGCGAGGAGTGCGGAAAGAGGTACAAGGTAGACCCTGACAAAATTCCCGGGGACAGGGCCAAATTCAAATGCAAGGAGTGCGGCCATATAATCACCGTCACAAAGCATGCGGAGCAGGCGGGAGCGCCGGCCGAGGCCGCACCGCAGCCCCCGCCTGAAGAGCCGGCGGCCCAAGAGCCTAACGGCGAGCCTGGTCCGAGCGAAGAAAAGGCGCCTGAAGAAGGCCAGGCCGCGGAAAAGACCGAGGCCAAGCTCTCTGCTCGAGACGAGCGCCGCAGGCGTCTGGGGCTGAGGGGGAAGATGACCCTCCTCTTTTTCGCGGTTCCCATCCTGTGTATAGCGGCTGCGGGCTGGCTCTACATCCATCAGCTGGACAAGCTCTCCTACATGATCACCCGGGAGAGCACGGAGACGGTCAACCGCATGGCCGAGGATCAAGTAGCTCAAATCGCCAGGTCAGTGGCGGCCCAATGCAGGATCTATCTAAAGGCGAATTCCGGAGTCCGGGGATCCGAACTGGCGGATGAACCCGAGTTCAAGGAAATCGCCGTTCAAAAGGTCGGAAAGACCGGGTACACAGCCTTTTACGAACGGCCTGGTACGGACGGAATCTGGACGACCTGGGCCCACGCCAATCAGGACATCGTGGGGATCGACATGAAGTCTTTGAAAAAGACTATGGACGCGAGCTTTCCCGGATTCTGGCGTGTCTTTACCGGGGTCAGGGACGGCAAGGAGTCCAGGGGCTACTATAACTGGCAGGACCGGGACGGGAGCTTCAGGGACAAGTTTATGGTGTGCACCCCGGTGGAGGACACCCCTTATGTGGTGGCCGCCACCACCTATCTGGAGGAGTTCACTGCACCGGTTAAAAGGGTGGCCAGCGAGGCCGAAGCACTGACCCTGAGCACCAAGACCGCGATCCTGGGAATCGTCGCCGGTACACTGATTCTTATAGGGCTTCTGGTCTCGATCTACGGCCACCGCCTGACCCGAAGGATCACGTATCTCACGGATGCGGCGGAAAAAATAAGCGTGGGCGAGCTCGACGAGGAGATCGAGATCCGCTCAAATGACGAAATAGGCGACCTGGCTGAGGCCATATCCAGGATGCAGGACAGCATCAGGCTCTCCATTGAGAGATTGAGGCGAAGGCGACGGACATGATAGTGCTTCCAAAAGAAGAGCCGGTTATTCAGGGAATAAACAGCTACTACACCGACCCCCGAAGGCTGATAGAGCACTACCAGGGTGAGCTCGGGGCCGGGGCGGTCCACTTCCTGGCCCCCTCGGCCGAAGGGGCGATATTCTTTGATAAGGATGAGATCCTGGGCGGCGTTTACAGGCAAAAGGAGACCGAGGCCAACGGAGTGGAAGCGGCCGAGCTTATGATCGAGGCCACCGCGGGGATCAACTTCAAGCTGGACGTATACGCTGTGGATCCGGGACAGATCCACTTCTGGGCCAACATATCCGGGGCCGAGACCGTCTACAGGGACCTTACCACGGAGTTCACCGACCTGGAGGGCCTGATCAAAAAGATGACCTCGGAAGGCCTTACAGGCTACATAGAGGTATCCGTCCATGGGGGCCGGGACGGCGGTCTGATCTTTTTTATGAACGGTGAGATTATTGGCGGATCCTACTCCTGGCTCCAGGGAGAGGTGAACGGGACGGACCAGGCCAGGGAGACGCTTCTCCGGATGAGCAAGGACCGAGGCGGGACCTTCCATGTCAGCCGAATTCCCCCGCAGGGGGAGGAGCACCGACCCGAGCCGGAAAAAGCACCCGACCGGGAGATTATCCAGACCCTCCAGGAGCTCCTGGCGCTCTCCGAGCGCGTCATGGAGGGAGGGAAGTTCACGCCCAGGGATTTCAGGACGTCGCTAAAGAGAAAGCTGATGGAAAAAGCGGACCAATACCCGTTCCTCGACCCTTTTGCCGGCGAACTCGACTATGCGGACGGCTCCCTGACCTTTAGCGGAACCGCCCCGGCGGATCAGCTCTTGGAGGGGCTCACCCAAGCGATCAAGGAGCTCGCCCTGGATGTGGGGGCCTGGTCCCGCTTGTCCCAGGAAATCCCGCCCTGGAAGGAGAAAAACTCGGAACTCCTTTCCCGGCTGGGTACATCGTCTATCTGAGACTAGGGGCCCTGGGTAGGAAATGATCAAGAACGTCTTGATAGTGGACGATGAGCAGGAGGTCCTGGACACTCTCCGGCAGGGTTTGGGCAGATACTCGGAGAGTTTTTCGGTAATCCCCGCCCGAAGCGGAGAGGAAGCGCTGCGCGAGTTGAGGGACCGACAGGTCTCCCTGGTCGTGACCGACATGAAGATGCCGGGGATGGACGGCTTCTCCCTCCTCGCTCATATCATGGAGCACTATCCGGATGTACCGGTGATAATCATAACCGGCTACAGCACACCGGAGATAAAGAGGCGGGCGGAGGCGGGCGGCGCAGTGGGCTTTGTGGAAAAGCCTTTTTCCATTGAGAAGCTCGCAGGCGAAATATCCTCAGCGCTCAGGCGGGAGTCCGAGGGAGGGGTCCTCCACGGCATATCCTCGGCCACATTTCTTCAATTGATCGAGCTGGAGCAAAAGACCTGCACCATTAGGGTGCAAGAAAGGGTCACCGGACGAAGCGGGGTGCTCTTCTTCGTGGGAGGCGAGCTGTTTGACGCCCGGACCAATGGGGGCTCCGGTCTGGAGGCGGCCTATGAGATACTCTCCTGGGAAAGCGTAAACCTCTCCATTCAAAACTCCTGCAACAAGCAGGAGCAAAGGATTCGGTCGGATTTAAGGGGCCTTCTCCTCGAGGCCATGAGGCGCAAGGACGAGACCGGGGGCGACGGGGATGAGAGCGATGAGCAATCCGAGCGAGAAGAGGCGCATTCGCCGGTGGATCAAATCCGGCGCAGACTTGGAGGACCGGACGCTGAGAGGTGGGGCGTAGAAGAGGTTTACCTGGACCATGCATGGGAGGAGCTACTCGACGGAATCCGCTCCGCAGGGGAGCAGCTGGGCGCAGGGGGCCTGAAGATGGCCTATCTGGATCGACGCTCCGGGCCGGACGTTATATTGATACCCTCAGGAGAAGGCCCGCCCGCCGTGGTAACAGTAAATCCCGGCGCGCCCAAAGACCGTATACTCAGGGCACTTTTGGAACACGAGGCCCCTTTCGAGCAGGGGCCGGAGAATCTATAGCGCATGGAATCTCGGTTGGAGGAAATACTGGGCATTGAGGACGTAAAAGGCGTCTTCCTGGTCTCAGCCGACGGCCGGGTCTTGGCCGGCCTGAAGGCGCCGGGAGAGTCCCCGCCCGAGCCTGGACCCGAGGACTGGTGGCCCCTTGTCCGCGCCATGAGGGAAACCCGGGAGGCCGATCTGGTCTTTGAACGCTCCAGGCTGTACGTTCGGGAGGCCTCGGGCGACTACTTGGCGGTGCTCATGGGGCACTTTGCTCCTGTGGCCAAGGTCAGGCTGAACTGCGACCTCCTCCTTCCCGCGATCGAGAAGGCCCGCGGACCCAGGGGGCTGTCCAGGTTCTTCAAGCGCAAAAAGATCTGACCCCGACCTACCGGGAACACCGCACCGCGATCCTTACTTTTTCCTTCTCCCCTTCCCCCGCACGCAAAGCGCGTAGCCGAAAAGAGCGGCGCCCGCAGCCCCGGCGATCTGAGGGTCCCATTCGGTCTCCATCGCTTCCAGCCCCATCATGGGCACCAGCCGGTCCATCACCCCCCGGTTCTTGGCCATGCCCCCGGTGATACCGAGACCCGGCACAGGCCCTGATTTATCAACCACCGAAAAAATCTGCTCAGCGGTGAAACGGCAATAGGCGGCCAGGACCTCCTCCACGCTCCACCCGCTCCGGAGTAAGGCGAGGGCCTCTAATTCTGCAAAGACTACGCAGGTCACGTAGACCGCCTCCGGCTCCCCGCCGAATTGGAAAGAGCGTTCTCCCACCTCTTGAATCGGGACACCCAGGAGCTCGGCAAAGACCTCCATGCCCCGCCCCGTACCGGCCGCACATTTGTCGTTCATCAGAAAATCGACGACCTTGCCCCGCTCGTCGCAGCGTATGACCTTGATGTCCTGACCGCCCACATCCAATACCGTACGAACTCCGGGACCGAAAAGGTGGACCGCACCCCTGGCCTGGCAAGCGATCTCGGTCAGGGTCCTGTCGGCCATCGGCATGTTCACGCGTCCGTACCCGGTACCCACCACATAGTCGATCCGGTCCTCCAGCCGACCCCCGAGGGCCTTCAAGGCCAAGTCAAGGGCCTCTCCGGAGCTCTCGTCCCTGTTCGGACCGTTGCGCCTGCTCCCATAAGCGGCAATCTCACCGTCGGCCATCACCACCGCCTGCGAGCCGACCGATCCAACATCTATCCCCACTGTGATGTAGGCAGCATCCCGCCATGCCGAGTCAGGGGTGCTCCAGTTCGATTCCGGCCAAGCCCGACACTCCGGATTCCGCTCAACCGCAGTATCCCAGGATCCTCGGATCCGCGGTTCTCCCGGCGTCATTCGGGCGTGCGAACCGGCGCCCTCCCCGGCCGCCGCCAGAGCGGCCCCTAATGCGGATGCATACTCCGGCTCTTCCGGTACATGGATCTCCTCCAGTTCGAGCTCCCTCTTCAGTGCCGCCAACAGAGCCGGATCGCGGGCCGCACCGCCTACCATCACCACTTCTCTGTTTATCCCTATGCGTCTGATCAAGGAAGCTATACGGCCGGCCATGGACTCGTAGACCGCCCTGATGATGTCTCTTTTCTCCGTCCGGGCGTGGATCAGCTCCTCCACCTCGGATTCGGCAAAGACCACGCACTCGGCGTTCATAGGGACCTGCTTATCCGATTCCAGGGCCAGGGGGCCCATATGTTCAATCGGGGTATCCAGGACACGGCTCATGGTCTCGATAAAGGCGCCGGCAGCGGCCGCACACCTCTCGTTCACCACAAAGTCGGCGATCCGTCCCTCGTGATCCAGCTTGGCCGCGCGTCCCTCCTCCGCGCCCACGTCCACCACGGTACGGGCCCCTGGGAAGTAAAACCCGGCGCCCAGCCTCATGGCCTCAACCTCGTCCACCTTGGCGCAGGCGACGCCGGCAAAATCCCGGCCCGAGCCCGTGGCCCCTATCCCGGCCAACTCCTTGAGCCCCACGCCCGCCTGATACAGGGCCTTGGAAAGGCCGGCCTCTACGGCAGCCGCCTGATCCGGGCCGGCGGGCGAACAGGCCTTCCCTATGATCCGGCCTCCCTCGATTATTACGCTCTTTATGTTACGGGAACCGCAGTCCACTCCCGCAGTAATCATGCGCCGCCCTCCTCCTTGGGCTGATCCATGTTGAATCCTGTCTTGCCGTCTTCAGTGATCTTGCCTGGCATATGCCTGTGCAGCAGGGGGGCATGCCTTGTGGGAAGGGTCTCCAGGGGGTGCCGCCGGAGGCGCGGTTCTTGTATCAGTCCAGGACCCGCCTCAGGTTGATGAAGTTGCTTCGGTCGAAGCCCAATGTCTTGAAAAAGGAGAGGAGATCAGTGGAATCCCACCGGACGCTGGTATAAATGTGCTTAATCCCTCTCTCCCTGTAAAAGGCGAATATCTCCCTTGCCAGGGCCCGGCCTATATCCCGGCCCATGAACTTGGGGTCCACCCCCAGTATGGCTATCCAGGCGCTCTTTTCCGCGCCGAACACCCCGGAGAGGATGCTGCTTATCATGAAGCCCACCACCCGGCCTTCATGCTCAGCCACGAAGCAGGCATTATCAGGCTTGATCGCATACTCTCGGATGATATCGAGGAAATCCCCGGTTACCTCAGACTTGGTGATGCGCTCCTGGATCGCGCCCACCTCTTTCACATCGCCGACTTCCATCCTTCTTATAACCACGTTCTCCAAGGCCCTATATCCTTCCGTGCAATCCGGTCCGGTCTCTTAAGGGGACGGCTCAGTCCGGATTAGGCGCAGACTAGTCTATTCGGATGATCTTGACGTGATGATCCACCCAGTCCGGAGGCAGATACACCCTACCACTGTTCCCGCTGGACTTGACCTTCTTCTCGATCATCTCCTCCCCGTATACCTCGAACTTGACCTTGCCGTTACGGGTGGGGATGGGCGCCCTTTCCTCCGTGGCGATGTTTCCCTTTTCCTTTGTCACGTCGATCTCACTCACCAAAGAATTACCGGCGGCATCGGGGCCTTCATGGCAGCCAGAGGCCCCTTGGGCATATTTACTCAACTTACATTTTGATTACATTTTAGCTACAAAATAACTATAATTAGGGGCCGGGGCTATGTCAAGAAAAAAGCCCTTGAACAATGCCCCCGTCGGCGGAGATCGATAAGCGGACAAGACTTGCTTCGAGACAGTCCAGCGGCCGGCCGCCTCCGGTCAGACAATCAACGCATGCCTCTTGACCCGGGGCTATCCTACCTGGTCTATCATAGCGAATATCTGGGAGGTGTCGAACCCCTTCAACCGAATCGCCCCTGAACGGCAGGAAGCCGTACAAAGACCGCAGCCCTTGCACAATTCGGACTGAACAGCCATCTTCCCGGTCTTTTGATCAGGTGCAGGCGCAGAATACGGGCATATTGACGCGCACACCCCGCATAGGCTGCACAAATTCGGGTCTATGACCGCTATGGTCCCGCTCACCGGAATCCGTTCGGAGGCCAGCAGGGCGGCCGCCCTGGTCGATGCGGCCTGGGCCTGGGCGATACTCTCGTCCACGGGCTTAGGGGAATGGGCGAGGCCGCATAGAAAGACGCCGTCTGTGGCAAAATCCACAGGACGGAGCTTGGCGTGGGCCTCGGAGAAAAACCCGTCTTCGTTCAGGGAGACCTTATAGAACCGGGCCAGGGCGGATTGATCCTCGGGCTCCACCGCAGAGGCCAGCACCAAGAGCTCTGTGGGGATCTCCATGCGCCGGTTCAGGCTGGTATCGGTAAACGACGCAAGGAGGCCGCGACCGTCCTCGGCCCGCACCTCAAAGCCGTTTTCGAAACTATAGCGGACAAACATGATCCCCGCCTCCCTGGCCTCCCTGTAAAGGTCTTCCCGCAGTCCGTAAGGCCGCATATCCCTGTAAACGATGAAGACATTCATAGAGGGATTGAGAGACTTGAGGGCCAGGGCGCTCTTGATGGATTGGGTGCAGCAGACCTTGGAGCAATACGGCCGCTCGGGGATGCGGGATCCGACGCATTGGAGAAAGACCGCGGTGCCCATCCCGCCCAGGGCCTCGTCTCCTTGGATCAGGCGGCTCTGGAGCTCCAGGCCGGTTATGACCCCCGGGTGCTCACCGTAGAGGTATTCCTCGGGCTTGTACTCACGGGCGCCTGTAGCCACTATGGTCACCCCGTGCTCAAGCGCCCTGGTCTCACCGCCCCGCCGGATGGTGGTCTTGAAATTGCCCACAAACCCGTCCACCTCTTGAATCTCGGCCCCCAGCACGACCTCGACCCCCGGGTTACCGCGCACCTCCTCAATCAACCCGGAGAGGTAGGACTGTACAGGTTCACCTTTCCAGGTCTCGTGCAGGTAGCGGGCGTTGCCCCCGAGCTCCTCTTCCTTCTCCACCAAATATGTAGGGAAGCCTTGGTCGGCCAGGTTCTTCGCCGCCTCCATGCCGGCGACCCCGCCTCCAATGACCAGGGCGTTGCGGTTGATCTCCAGAACAGGCTCCGGAAGCGGCTCCAGCAGCCTGGCCTTGGCCACAGCCATGGCCACCAAGTCCTTGGCCTTTTCCGTGGCCTTTTCAGGATCGTCCCTGTGCACCCAGGAGCACTGGTTGCGTATATTGGCCATCTCAAACAGGTACTTGCTCAGCCCCGCGCGGGTCATGGTCTCCTGGAACAGGGGTTCATGGGTCTTGGGCGTGCACGCGGCCACCACCACGCGGTTGAGGCCCTTTTCTCTGATCAACTCGGCCATCTTGTCCTGCGTGTCCTGGGAGCAGCTGAAAAGGTTCTGTTCCGCGTAGACCACGTGAGGGAGCCCCTGGGCGAATTCCACCACCTGGGGCACATCCACCACACCCGCTATATTGGTGCCGCAGCAGCATACAAAGACGCCTATCCTCGGGGGTATTCCCCGAATGTCCTGCTCCTCCGGTATCGAGGCGGTCCTGGTAAGCTCCCATCGAGCGCCGGTAAGATCAACCGCGGCCCCGGCCACAGCAGCTCCGGCGTCCACCACTGATGAGGGTATATCCTTGGGTCCCTGCCGCGTCCCGCACACATAGACTCCGGGCCTGGAGGTCCTGACCGGGTTGAAGCTATCCGTGGCCACAAATCTGTACCGGTCCAGATCCACGCCCAGGGTGCGGGCGAGCTCCGCGCCCTCCTTGCTCGCACCCAGGCCGACCGAGAGGACCACAATGTCAAAGTCCTCTTCAAGCCTCTTTCCCTCTTCATTTACATAGCGAATGCGGTTCATCCCATTCATCTTCTCGATGTGGGACACCCTGGCCTTTACGAACCTGACCCCGCTCTCGGTCTCTGCCCGCTGGTAGTACCTCTCAAAGTCTTTGCCCGTGGTTCGGATGTCGATGTAAAAAACGGCCGCGTCCAGCTCGCCCTTGGCGTGCTCCTTGGCCAGTACGGCCTCCTTGATGGCGTAAGTACAGCAGACCCCGGAACAATACCCCCGGCCGTCCAGGGTCGTATCCCTTGACCCCACGCACTGGAGCCAGGCGATGCGGGAAGGCTCATTCCCGTCCGAGGGCCGAACCAGGTGACCCCCGGTGGGACCCGAGGCCGAAAGCATGCGCTCGAATTCCAGGCTGGTGACTATGTCCGGATTCTTGCGGTACCCGTAAGTATCGTGCTCTCCTGGATCATAGGCCTCCGAGCCGTCCGCCATGATCACCGCCCCCACCTCCAGGGTGAGCTCCCGGGCCTGGTCTTCATAGTTGATGGCCCCTGCAGGGCAGATCTTCTCACAGTTTCCGCATTTTCCCTTGGTCAGCTTGATGCACTGCTCAGGATCTATGGCGTACTTCAAGGGAACGGCCTGCGGATACTTGAGATATATAGCCTTTCTCTTTATGAGGCCTTCATTGTACTCATCAGGGATCTTCTTCGGGCACTTGTCAGCACACGCCCCGCATGCAATGCATTTGTCCACGTCCACGAAGCGTGGGTGTTGAAGGACCTGAACCCGGAAGTCCCCCTTCTCTCCGGAGATATCCTTCACCTCGGAGAGTGTTAGGAGCTCGATATTGATGTGCCGGCCGACCTCGACCAGTTTGGGCGAGATGATTCACATGGCGCAGTCGTTGGTGGGGAAGGTCTTGTCCAGCTGGGACATCATCCCGCCGATCGAGCTCGACCGCTCCACCAAGTAGACGAAAAACCCGGAATCCGCCAGGTCCAGCGCCGCCTGCATCCCGGTGATTCCGCCGCCGACCACCAGCACCGCACCCGTCTGTTTATCTGCCATTACTCACTCCAAATCAAATCTCCCGGATCCCGTCATTATCCCGCCAGGGCTCCGGGGTCTCAACCTGCAAATGGAAGATTATAGTCTCATCCACACGGGCGTTGTCTGCACCGTCAAGAGGCCGCCTCCACTCCTGAGGCCTCCTCCCCCGCGGTCCGCTCCAAACCCAGGTCCAGTATTCCCATGCTTTGGGCAAGGAGGCTCGTATAAAGGACCACGGGCACCGCATCTGACCCGCCTTGCACCGCCCTTTCCCAGGCCGCGCTGAATTGCAGCTGGCAGTACGGACATGCCGTACACAGGTAATCGGCCCCGGCTCTTTGGGCCTTGCCCAGCTTGCTTCGGGCAAGATCCATGGACAGTTCATCGTTGACTCCGAGAAGCGGAGCCCCGCAGCAGTCGAGCTTGGGGTCCCACTCGAGGCTTGAAGCGCCGGCAGCCTCCACCAGCTCCTCCATGATGCTCGGGGCCACCGGGTCATCGAACCCGGTTACACGCGCAGGCCGCAAGGCGTGGCATCCGTAATGAGCGGCGATGCGGAGTCCTGAGAGGGGGTTCGTTATCCGCTCCTTAATGGCCTCGATCCCTACCTCGTGGCGCAGCACGCTCAGGATGTGTTTGACCGCTACCCCCTCTGCATATTCCAGTCCCTGCGCCCTGAGGCCCCTTTCCACACCGTGTCGTGCTCCCTCGTCGGTTTCCAGTATGTCCTGAGCCGCCTTGAGCGTGCCGAAGCAGCACTTGCAAAGCACCAGCATGTCCAGGCCCATGCTGTGGGCCAAGGCCAGGTTGCGGGCCGCGGAGAGGAGAAACGCGCTCCGATCAAGGTTTCGCAGGGGATAACCGCAGCAGGTGAACCAGCGGGAGTCCTCGAGTCCCACCCCAAGCCTTTCCAGCACGGCCCGGGCCGAGGTCTCATATTCCTTGACCCGCGCCGGGATGTTGCATCCCAAAAAAAGCGCATACTTCGCCATAACCTACTCCGTTCTTCCCTTTATCATCTTGCCGGCGGCCCTGTTTTTCAACGCGTAAAAGACTTCGGTGATCCGCACTCCCTGGGGGCAGTGCTCCTCGCACTGGTAGCACGTCACGCAGTCCCACAGCATCCTTGACCTGGAGGCCGTATCCACCAGCCCCAGGCCCAGGCATGACATGATCTGATGAGGAAGAAGCCCTATAAGGTCACCTGGATCTTCATAGTTGTACACTACAGGACACACCGAAGTACAATTTCTGCATCCAAAGCAGACCGAAAAACGCCCGGAGTCCAGGACCGGATCCACATCCTCATCCCCACGGCCTGTCAAGGTCAGGGGTGAACCCTCGTCCGCCCCGCCGTTTTCAATAAAGGCCTGCAAGGCCCGCAGGGGCGGCGCGCCATAGTCCGTCTTGCCCTCCAGGTCCGGCCTCATAAGCCCACGGTAGAAGGAGAACGGCGAGAGCACGGCCGGCTCGGCCACTCCCGCTTGAATAAGGTCTTCCCTTACGTCCAGCCAAAGGTCCCGCAGGTTGATCCCGGCAGGGCAGACCACGGTGCACCGGTCGCAATTGGAGCATATATAGGCCCCCTGCCTGAAAGCCTCTTCCTCGGCCGGATCAGGCCGGCCCTCTCGGCCCATGCCGCTCAGCGCCACCATCCTCTCGGAAGGAAAGATGAATGGGTTGTCAATCACCCCTCCGGCGGCAAGCTGAGAGCATCTCAGACTGCATGTGCCGCAGCGGGTGCAGGCATCCAGTTCAATGGCCTGTCTTGTAGCCGTGTTGGCCGGATCAGATCCGCCCCGCTCGACCAGGGTGCTCACCACCAGGCCCACCGGCGTGGCGATCATGTGGAACATCTTGCCGAAGGGGACATAGGCAAGCCCTATGAAGCAGGCCAGGATGTGGATGTGCCAAAGGATCAGGGCCGCATTTATCCCTTCCATAAAAGAGGCGAAAGGCGAAATCACCCTGCTCAGTCCGTAGCTTGCAAAGGCCGATTCAGGGGGGGCGTGGCAAAAGGAGCAGCTCATCTCGTGGAGCTCGCTACCCTGGGAGAGCGTCTCCTCTGAAAAGGGGGGCTCAAGGTCGGGCGAATGGAGTCCGAACTCCTCCACCCAATAGCTCTCCAGCGCCTGTAGGTCTGCCCGGTCGTCGGTTCCGGCCCACTCCTCCACCATCCGCTCATAGTCCCGCTGGGAGAGCACCTTGGAGCTCTGAAGCAGGAAGCCCGACACCATGATGACGGCCAGGACCACTATGGCGGTCACATCCGGTCTGCGGGTCTTGAGCCCGGGGACCTTCAGAATGAAGCGCCTGTACAGGGCCAGGCAAAGGCCCGCCACCACAACGATCCCGAAGAAATCCCTGAGGAAAAGAAACGGGTTGGCAGTGGACCAGTAGGTATCGAAGAGCTTTTCCGTGATCCACTCGTCCAGGGCGTGCATCAACAAAAGAAGCACGAAACCCCAGAATATGCACATGTGCATAATCCATCGGAGGGCATCTTCCTTTAGGATCCTCCTCTGGAGTAGACCGTCCATGAACAGGACCCAAAGGGCTCTTAGGATGCCGCGGCTGAATATCATCCCGACCGTACCGCGCAATGCGGCGAGCATCCTCTTGGATGCCGGGATTCGTCTGGAGTCCGGGCCCACTTTTCGGGTGAACCAGGCGGACATCCTCCATACCGTACCAGCAACAAATACCAGAAGTGCGCTGTAGAAAAGTATCGAAAAGAGCATCAACTAGGACCTCCAGGTTTAGCCGGCCCCAAAGGGGCGACAGGGGATTCCCTTTAGAACCGCAAGACCGGCAGGGCACCAATGGCGATCTCAAACCGGCGGCACAAGGGGGATTCTTTATACCCTGTACCCAAGCTTGTCAAGCAGTTTGATCCCCGGCAGGAGCAGGTTTCCATTCCGGCCGAAATCGATTATACTGTAAAAATAAAGCCAAGCGGCGCACTGCCGCAGAAAAAGGAGCCGTTATGAGCGACACCCAAAGGGCCGCAGATCAAGAGCTCTCTCTGGATATCTACCTGGAGCCCACCCCGATTATAGACAGCGACCATCCCGACATAAGGGAATTTGCGCGGAAAACCGCCCAAGGCGCGGGCCGTGACTTGACAGCCGCGGCGGTCAG
>JBKHIW010000288.1:0-3503 GCA_046538465.1 Desulfobacteraceae bacterium
ACCACGGGCGGGACAGGGCTCAGCCCTTCGGACGTGACCCCTCAGGCCACGCAGGAGGTCCTGGATTACGAGATCCCGGGGATACCCGAGGCCATGCGCGCCGAGGGCCTCCGCAAGACCCCGTTTGCCATGCTCTCCCGCGCCTGTGCAGGGGTACGCGGCAAGTGCCTGATCATCAACCTGCCCGGAAGCACCAAGGCGGTCGAAGAGGGTCTGGGAGCGGTCCTCCCCCCACTCCACCACGCACTTTCCAAGCTTTCCGGAGACACTTCCGAGTGCGCCCGCTGAGGTAGGCTCATTGCGAGCTTCAGGGAGAGCGCAAGCGGATCTCAATCAGCCCGATTACCGGCTGAGCCGAATGGTATCCCCATCTTGATAACAAGCCCGAGGACGACCTGGGACAGCCCTTTCAGGTTGTTTCAGAAATGGAGCAAATGCGTTAGAATAGCGTTCGAAAGCCTTTCCAATCATAATAAACCGCGGCCGAGGAGGTCCTATGAAGGAAGCCATGCTCTATGAGCCCATGAAAGGCGGCAAGGTGTATTGCCGGCTTTGCAGCCACCACTGCGTGATCGATGAGGGAGACTACGGATTTTGCGGGGTCCGCCAAAACGTCGCCGGGATCCTCTACACCCACTCTTACGGAGAGATCGTGGCGGCCAATGTGGACCCGGTGGAAAAAAAGCCGCTCTACCACTTCTATCCCGGCTCCCTGGCCTTTTCCATAGCCACCATGGGGTGTAACTTCCGGTGCGACTTTTGCCAAAACTGGAGGATCTCCCAGACCTCGCCCCGGGACGGGGCAAAGGGAAGGGGAATCGTGGAGCCCGAGGAGATTGTCAGCAGGGCTTTGGAGAAGCACTGTCGGGTCATCGCCTATACTTACACCGAGCCCACCATCTTCTTTGAGTACGCCTATGACACCGCCCGCGCCGCCGGGGAAAAGGGCCTGGCCAATGCATTTGTGACCAATGGGTTCATGACGGCGGAGGCCCTGGAAACGGCGCGGCCGTATTTGGACGCATGCAACGTGGATCTAAAGTCGTTTCGCAATGCATTTTACAAGGAGCGCTGCCAGGCCCGGCTCCAACCGGTCCTGGACACCATCCGGAAGGTGCGGGAATTGGGCATCTGGCTGGAGGTGACCACCTTGATCGTGCCGGGTCAGAACGACAGTGAAGAGGAGCTTGCGGATATCGCAGCCTTTATTGCGGAGGTCGATCCGGATATTCCCTGGCATATAAGCCGCTTTCACCCGGACTACCGGCTCACCGACGCCCGTCCCACTCCGGTCTCCACCCTTGAAAAGGCCCGGTCGCTGGGAAAAGGGGCCGGGCTGAACTACATTTATATGGGAAATGTGCCGGGGGCCCCTGTGGATACGTTCTGCCCTGCGTGCGGGACCCTGGTAATAAAGCGAGGCGGTTTCGGCCGGACAGAAGTCAGGCTCCGGCAGGAACGCTGTCCGGATTGTGGAAGACGAATAGCCGGAGTTTTTCCCTGAGTCCACTCGACACGTGCTGCCTAAGATGCTATAATTTAAAATAGATTATCGGTGAATGAGAACTGATTCTCGCAATCAAGCCAGGCCTTTTACTGAAGGCCCGAAACCGGCATCCGTCATGCTGGTCGGCCAGAATCCAGGCCGGGAAGAAGTAAGGCAAGGCCGTCCATTTGTGGGCAGGGCCGGGAAGTACCTGGACAGGGTTCTTCGGTCCAAGGGGCTTAATCGAGAGGAATTCTACATCACCTGCGTGGTCAAAGAGCCGACGCCGCGAAACAGGAAGCCCACCGCCGGGGAGATCAAGCGATGGATGCCTTGTCTGGAGAGGGAAATCAGGGAAGTCCGACCGGATGTGATGGTCCTTATGGGGCGGGTCGCCTGGGCTGTGAGCCGGCTCAGGGGGATTGAAACCATTGAGACCTATCACCCGGCGGCAGCCATGCGGTTCCCCCGGATCAGGGAGCGATTCGAAAGGGATATGGAAAAGCTCAAAAAGGTCATGGAGCAAGGGCTGAACAGTCATTATCCGCTTCAAGAAGATGAAATATAAGAAAGGAGAAAAATATGCGCGTGGTAATCACAAGCGAAGGTCAGACACTGGAGGATCCTGTGGATCCCCGTTTTGGACGATGCAGCTACTTCCTGATAGTGGAAACGGAAGACCGCCGCGTGGAGGCCGTCCCCAACGAGGCGAGTCGGTTGGGCGGCGGTGCCGGGATCCAGGCCGCAGAAACCGTGGCCGGCTTTAAACCCGATGTCTTGATCACCGGCAGACTCGGACCGAACGCGGAGCGGGCTCTTCAGGCGGCCGGGCTTCAGGTCTGTTTGGGCGCATCCGGGAGTACCGGCGAGGCACTGGATGCATACCTGGAAGGGCGGCTAAAGCCCGGACAGCCTCAAGGCCCGGGATCCGGCCGCGGCATGGGAATGGGGCGCGGTATGGGAATGGGCCGTGGTCGTGGTATGGGAGGAGGACTCGGAGGAGGCAGAGGCGGCGGACGCGGCCTTTAGAGGACTGACGTATCCGGCGTTTATTGGGGCGGGGAGGGCCTGAGCGGTTTCAAACCTTGCACTCCTCCGGATCGCACCGGGCTGCGTGGTCGTAATGATAACCGCGCTCGCCCGCCCCCAGCTCCAGGACCTGGCTGGAGCGGCTTCCGTAGCGGTATACAGTGATGCCCTTGAGGCCGAGCACCCAGGCCCTCCGATAGACCCGCCCGACATCTTCGCAAGAGGCGTCCTGGGGCAGATTGACCGTCTTGGAGACCGAGTTGTCCGCTTGCCTCTGAAAGGCGGCCTGCATCTGAAGGTGTCTTTCAAAGGGGATCTCCAGGGCGGTCACAAAGACCGCCTTCATGGAATCCGGCACGGCGGGAACATCAGAAAGGCTTCCGGTTTTCCTGACCTTTTCCACCAGGTCTTCAACATCCATCCCCAGGCGGCCCGCATACTCCCTGAGAAGGGGATTGACCTCGTACAGGGTCTTTCCGTCCAAGACGTGGGAACGCCGGTACGCCAAGGCGAAGAGCGGCTCGATGCTCGGGCTGGTCCCGGCCAGTATGCCTATGGTCCCGGTGGGCGCGATGGCTGTGCGGGTGGCGTTTCGTACCTCCACACCGCGGGACTCGTACACGCTTCCCTTCCAGTTTTCAAACACGCCCCGCTCGCCCGCCAGCGCCTGAGACGCCTTGAATGCCTCGTCGGATACGGCCTTCATCACCGCCTCAGCCACACCAACCGCCCGGTCAGAGTCGTAGGAGATCCCCAAGCGGATCAGCATATCGCTGAAGCCCATCACCCCGAGGCCGATCTTTCGGTTCGCGCGGGCCATGCGCTCGAGCTCCGGGATGGGATAGCGATTGACCACTATGACGTCATCCAAGAACCTGACCGCCTTGCGCGTCACGGATCGCAGCTTTCCCCAATCGATCCGTGGGCGTCCGCTTTCCTCTCTTACCATGCGGGATAGGTTGATGGAGCCCAGGTTGCATGACTCAAA
>JBKHIW010000289.1:0-3503 GCA_046538465.1 Desulfobacteraceae bacterium
ACGATACGGGCAAAGGGTCTGCGTGGGCTACAAGGGGGAGGGCGGGTACAAGGAGATCTCGTGGAACGGTATGGACGAGATGATCAGGGCCCTGGCCTCCTTTCTCATTCACTTCGGGGTGGAGCCTGGAGACAATGTGGGCCTTTTTTCACCCAACCGCTGGGAATGGTGGGTAACTGATCAGGCGGTCTTGTCAATAGGCGCGGTGGACGTACCGATTTACGCCACCAACTCGGCGGAGGAGACCCACTACGTCCTGGAGCATTCCGACTCCAGGCTTTGTTTCGTGGGCGGCCGGGAGCACATGGAAAAGGTGCTCAAGGTCAAGGACCGCCTTCCCTGCCTGGAAAAGGTGATCGTTTTCGATGAGGCGGTCTCCGTGCCCGAAGGCGTCTTAACTCTTTCCCAAGCCATGGAAGAGGGCCGGAGGCACGATACCAGGGCCGAGTTCGATCGGCGGCTGGGTGCGATCAAGAGGAATGATCTGGCCTCCATCCTCTACACCTCTGGAACCACCGGACCACCCAAGGGTGTAATGTTGAGCCACGGTAATTTCGTCAGCAATGTAGACCAGATCCTGGCGGATTTCAGTGAACTGATCAACGATCAGGATACCTTTCTCTCTTTTCTCCCCCTCTCTCACGCCCTTGAGCGGACAGCCGGCTACTACCTCTCGGTGGCGGTGGGGGGGGCTGTTTATTTTGCCGAGGATTTTTCCAAGATACAGCAGAACATGGTGGAGACAAGACCCACCCTGATTGTGAGCGTACCCAGGCTATATGAGAAGATCCACGCCGGCATTCTGGCCAAGGCCGGTGAGGCCAAGGCCTTGAAGCGCATGCTTTTCGGCTGGTCCATAAAGGTGGCGGCTGACAACCTCCCCTACGCATGCAAGTCGACCCCCAGAAAAGGACTGTTCGCCATGAAATACGCCTTGGCAGACAGGCTGGTCTTCTCCAAGCTGCGGGCCGCCATCGGCATGGACAGGCTCAAATTCGCCGTCTCCGGGGGTGGTCCTTTGTCGGTTTTCGACGCCGAGTTTTTCTTGGGCATGGGGGTTACGGTCCTGGAAGGGTTCGGGCTGACCGAGACCACGCCGGTGACCAATGTCAACCGCCCCGGCAGGATCAAGCCGGGCACTGTGGGCCCTGCGCTCAAGGACACCGAGATCAAGATCGCCGAGGACGGAGAGATCCTGATCCGGGGGCCCCAGGTGATGATGGGCTATTACAAGGACGAGCAGGCCACCAAAGCGGTGATGACAGAGGACGGGTATTTCCGGTCCGGCGACCTGGGGAGGATAGACGAGGACGGGTGCCTGATGATAACGGGCAGGAAAAAGGAGATCATAGTAACGGCCGGGGGGAAGAACATCGCCCCGTCCAATATTGAAAACACCCTCAAGGGATCGCGTTTTATCGAGCAGGTGACCGTCGTAGGCGACCGGCGCAGGTACCTGTCGGCCCTGATCATCCCCAATTTCGAAGAGCTGATCAAGTGGGCCCAAAGGGTGGGTATTGACTTCGAGACCCGCGAGGATCTGGTCAACAATGAGAAGGTACAGAACCTCTACGATAAGGTCATTTCGCGGTATATGCGCAGGTTCGCACAGGCCGAGCAGATCCGGCGATTCTGCCTGCTTCCTGAAGAATGGACGCAGGCCACCGGCGAGCTGACCCCCACGCTCAAATGCAAGAGACGGATCATAGAAGAAAAGTACGCGGACCGGATTGAGGAGATGTACTGCTCTTAGCGCGCGCCGGTCGCGAAAGAAACCCCGGAGCTCACAGGAAAGGAGAACGGCCGGTCAGGCAATGTCTGTGAATGAAAACGCCCCCAGGCAGAATTTCATAAGGAGCATAATCAACGAGGATGTGCGCATGGGAAAGAACGGGGGGAGGGTGCATACACGTTTTCCCCCTGAGCCGAACGGCTATCTCCACATCGGGCACGCCAAGAGCATCTGCCTTAATTTCGGGCTTGCCGAGGAGTACGGAGGGCTTTGCAACCTGCGGTTCGACGACACCAACCCGGTCAAGGAAGAAGCCGAGTACGTGGAGTCGATCAAGGAGGACGTAAGGTGGCTCGGCTTTGATTGGGGCGACCGGCTTTACTACGCCTCGGATTATTTCGACCGCCTCCATGAATATGCGCTTCAGCTGATTCGACAGGGGAAGGCGTACGTGGACAGCCTGACCCCGGAACAGATCCGTGAGTACAGGGGGACCCTGACAGAGCCGGGCCGCAACAGCCCGTACAGGGACAGGCCCGTGGAGGAGAACCTGGACCTTTTCGACCGAATGGGGCGGGGGGAGTTCCGCGAGGGCGAGCATGTCCTGAGGGCGAAGATCGACATGGCGGCCCCCAATCTCAACATGAGGGATCCGGTGATTTATCGGATTATGCACGCCTCCCACCACCGCACCGGGGACAAGTGGTGCATATATCCCATGTATGATTTCGCCCACGGACTTTGCGACTCCATGGAAGGGATCACTCACTCCATCTGTACCGTGGAGTTCGAGGACCATCGGCCCCTTTACGACTGGTTTTTAGAACAATTAGGGGTTTTTCATCCCCAGCAGATCGAGTTTGCCAGGCTTAATCTCAGCTATACCGTGCTCAGCAAGCGCAGGCTCCTGGAGCTGGTGAGGGAGGGCCATGTCCAGGGATGGGACGATCCCAGGATGCCCACCATATGCGGCCTTCGCCGCCGGGGCTACACCCCCGGATCCATACGCGTCTTCTGCGAGCGGATAGGCGTGGCTAAAAAGGACAGCCTGGTGGATATAGCCCTCCTTGAGCACAGCGTACGCGAAGAGCTGAACAAGGCCGCGCCCAGGGTAATGGGGGTGTTGCGGCCCCTCAAGGTGGTTATAGAAAATTACCCGGAGGACGAAGAGGATCACCTTGAGGCGGTCAACAACCCCGAAGACCCTGGAATGGGGACCAGGAAGGTGCCTTTTTCCCGGGTGATTTATATAGAGAGGGATGACTTCCGGGAGGATCCGCCCCGAAAGTACTTCAGATTGGCGCCGGGCCGGGAGGTCAGGCTCCGCTACGCCTATTTCATAACCTGCACTGAAGTGGTCAAAGACCCGCAGAGCGGGGAGGTAATCGAGCTCCGCTGTACTTATGATCCTGAGACCCGCGGAGGCGACTCCCCGGACGGGAGAAAGGTCAAGGGCACTCTCCACTGGGTCTCCGCCCGGCACGCCCTGGAGGCCGAGGTGAGGCTATACGATCGACTGTTCCTGAGACCTAACCCGGCCGGAGGGAACGAAGACGGGAATTGGAAGGAGGCCCTCAATCCTGACTCCCTGGAAGCCCTTTCCTCCTGCCGCGTGGAGCCCGGCCTTGCCCATGCGGAGCCCGGGAGCCGGTACCAGTTTGAGCGGCTCGGCTACTTTTGCACCGATATCAAGGATTCCCGGCCCGGGGCCCTGGTGTTCAATCGAACCGTGCACTTGCGGGCCTCCTGGGCCAAGATTGAAAAGGCCGGC
>JBKHIW010000290.1:0-3455 GCA_046538465.1 Desulfobacteraceae bacterium
GTCCACCAGGAAGCCCACGGTATTCAAATCGTCCGGGTCCAGGGAGAGGGCCTTTCCCAGGTACCCGTAGTCCAGATGGAGCTTGGCCATCTGGACCATGATGTCCAGATCCTCCTCTCTCTCCTCCGCCGCCTGCTCCATCGCCCCCAGGGCCTTGTCATACATCCCCCGCCTGGCATAGAACCCGGCAAGCCCCATAACGCCGTGGATCCCGCCGCCCGGATACTCCTTTATCATCTTATCGTACATATCCTCGGCCCGGGCCCACTCTCCGGAGGCCTCGTAGTGCCGGGCAAGGACCGGGGCCGTCTTGTAAGGCCCCCCTTCCACCACCAATCCTTCCATTGACTTATCCAGGAATACCGCGTGGAGATATGCCCTCTCGGCCTCTTCCAGGTCCCCCAGCCTCAATTGGAGATCCCCCAGCTCAAGCCAGGCGGGGACGTGGTTCGGGTGCCATGGTATCGCTCGCTCCAGGACCTCGACCGCCGCTTCCGGCTCTCCTTCCTGGACCAGGACCCTGGAGAAAAGCATCGATGCCTCCATGTGATTCGGAGAGCGCCTTAGGATCTCCAGGGCCATCTCCCTCGCGTCCCTGGTCTTGTGGGCGAGCAGGAGTACCTGCCCTATCCTCAGCCTCGCCTCCAGGTTCTCCGAGTTTGCGGTAAGGGCCCCCCAGAAGGACCTGTAGGCCTCGGGCAAATCGTTCTTGGCCATATAGATCTCGCCAAGCTCATAGCGGGCCTTGTCGTCCCAGGAGTCGATCTTGATAACGTTCTTCAGCTCAATGATTGCGCTATCCAGCTCACCCTGCTCAATGTATTCCCTGGCCTTTTCCCAATGCTCGGCCTTTTTCTCTTCATCGCTTGCACACCCGATTAGAGAAACAACCAGCAGGGATATCCCCAAGCTTAAAGTAATTCTCCTAAAAATCATGTCCGCCTTTCCAAGCACCTGGAATATCTCGGCATGAAACAGCGGCCCTTATTTCATCGAGCTTCGCTCGGCAGGCCTCCTCCCCGGCCTTGATCAACTGAGGCACCTTGTGAAAGTCGTCCCAGTGAAACCGCTCCACATCCGGATAGAGCACTATATCCGCCTTTTGGGCGAAGTCGCGGGTGGCGTGTGCATGGATTATATTCATGGTGCGAGACATCACGCTCATTATCCCCGGTGCCTTGTGCGACCTCTTGCCCAGGCTGCTCTTACCCCGCTCCACGCAGACGGCTATGATGGTATCAGCGCCCTTTTGTACGGCCACATCCACCGGCACCGGTGATATCAGCCCCCCGTCCAGGAGCCACCGCCCCTCGTGGAAAACCGGGTTCATGATTCCCGGCAGGGAGATACTGGCCTTTACCGCCTCTGTCACATCGCCCCGCTCCAGCACCACCTCCTCGCCTTAAACTTGCTCGGCAGCTTCTCCATCACCAGCCCCACCCTCACACCGCCCAGCTCCCTTGCCAGCGCCCGGGCCCCCCGCACAGGGAAGGACTTATCCGTGTCTATACCCTCCCCTGCCCCTCCCCTGTCCTTAGGCACCCAAACCGCCGGCGTCTCAGGGAGACCCAGCTCTTCGGCCAGATCACTCCTGGGGATACCCTTATCCCCCACCAGATGACTCACCCCGGCCCTTACATAATCCCTCCGGCCCCTCATAAGCTCCACGGTCCTTAAAACACATTTCCTCACCTCAGGTAACTCCGGCCCCTGGTTGTTCATCAGCACCAGGGCCCTGTCGCAGAGCCTCACCACCCGCTCGCCTACGGGCCTGAAAGATACAGGCACATTGAAAAACACATAATCGCTCTTCTCTCTCAGGAGGTCCATTATAACCGCCAGGTTGGCCTCCAGGGCCTCCCAGTATTCCCCCTCTTTCAAGGCGGGCAGCACGAATACACTAAAACCGCACTCATGGCGGTACCAGGCCTTCCCCATCACCCCCTTGAACCTCGCCGGAAAGACCTCCAGGAGATCCGAATTGGGGCAGACCGCTTTCTCCAGACCATATCCGCCCCGCTCCTTGAACCGCTTCTCCTGGAGCTCCACCACCAGGACCCGCTTCCAGGCCTCTGTGGCCAGATGATAGGCCAGGCTGTAGAGAAACCGCCCCTTTCCCAACCCCTGGTGGGTGGCGATCATGGAGTAAAACGTGGGCTGAGGCTCGTTAAGGGTCAGCTCATTGGTCTCCGCGAACCTATGAGCGTACAACCGGCTCAAGTAAAGAGCGACCCCGGGGCTCCTCTTGAGCAGATCGTCAAACCCGGTCTTGGTGAGCTTGAAAAGCTGTGCATCCAAAAGCACCCTTATGGTCGCGGTCCGGGGCTTCCCGGTCAGAAGGGCCATTTCCCCGAAAAAGTCCCCCCTGTGAAGGCTTGCCACAAAAGACTCCCCTCCCCCGGTGGCCCCATACACCCCAACGGATCCGGATTTAATCAGGTACATGGAGTCCCCCGGATCCCCTTCCAGGAAGACCGTTTCCCCTTTAGGGAAAAAAACCTCCTCGCACTCCTCCCCTATCTCTGCCAGCCGGGGCTCAGGAATGGAGGCAAAAAGAGGGACTTTTGACAGGAACTGCAACAGATCGCTGTCTTTTTGAAACCTCATAGACAGACACCGAAACCGGCGATGAAACGCCCTGTATGGAAAGCAAACCTCAAAATCATTTCCCTTGACAAATGAAATGCAGAGCGAAAAAATTATTAAAAAAAATAACTTACATTATTTTGATTTCCATTGGATAGTCAACGGCTTTTGGCCGAAAACGCTTATTCAGGCCAAAGGATCCTCCGATTGGTAGCTGATGGACCATTCTTTTAAACCTTTTCTTTGCAAGCCTTGTGCCTCACGAGGCCCAATGAGTGAGCTGGTTGAAGACCACTTACAGGAAAAGGTGACCTGCTGAAAGAGCCGGGTCACCAATTCAAAACACACCAAGGAGGTGCAAGGCCGCCATGTTTACCCTCGGAAAATTTGCATTCACCCGGGCAGAGTCGGAGGATCTGAAAAAGGAAACCTATCGCCTCCGGTACAACATCTATGTAGAGGAATTCGGCTTTGAAAAACCCGAGGACCACCCCGGAGGGCTGGAGACCGACGACTATGAAGACGCCTCCATCCACTTCGCCGCCCTATACCAAGACAAGGTCATTGGAACCATTCGCCTGATTCTGGACTCCAAAAAGGGCTTCCCCATAGAGCATGCGGTCCGGACTACATTTGTGGGTGAAAAGCCTCCCTCATCCAAGATCGGCGAGGTATCCAGACTTGCTGTAAGCAGGGAGTTCCGAAGGCGCCGCGAGGACGGCCAGTACGGCATAGAGTCCTATCTAAGGCAGTCCGAAGGCGGCAATCTGCCGGACTTCAACCACCCCGACTCCAAACAAAGCCAAAGGCGTCACCCGTTCATCGTGCTCGGCCTCTTTCTCATGGTCTACCAGGAGTGCAAGCGAAAG
>JBKHIW010000291.1:0-3453 GCA_046538465.1 Desulfobacteraceae bacterium
AGGAACGAGGAGTTGGGCCGAACCGAAATCGACAGGCAGATCTGTGTCGGGTGCGGGCTCTGCATAGAGGTCTGCCCCAGGGGCGCCATTGTAAAAGATGATTAGGTCGTCAGGCGGCCGAGCGCCGATGCAAAGACCGCCGTCTGTTTGAAGAGGAGAAGACATGGAAACGCTCAACATCGTGCTTTGCGGCCTGGGAGGCCAGGGGATATTATTTATGACCAAGGTGCTGGCCGAGTCGTCCCTGGAAAAGGGCTTCCGGGTACTGGGAGCGGAGACCCACGGGATGGCCCAGAGAGGCGGCTCCGTTGTTTCCCACCTGAGAATAGGAGATGTGGAGAGTTCGCTGGTGAGGGCCGGTGGAGCGGACATAGTCCTGGCCCTGGATGGGCAGGAGGGCTTTAGGAACCTGGCGTTTCTGCGGCCTGGAGGCAGGCTTTACGCCAATGCCGCCGACGGCGCCTTACCCGGGAAGGAAGTAACTGATTACCTGGACAAACTGGGAATCACCTATCGTTCCGTCCCGGCCGGGATCGAGGCCATGAAGCTGGGGGCCCCAAAGGGGACCAATCTTTTCCTGCTGGGTTTTTACTCCGCCTTTGAGGGCGTTCCGGCCGACTCCGGTGAGTTGAGGCGGACAATAGAAAGTATTACACCGGAGCGGTTCCTGGAGGCCAATTTGAAGGTCTTTGACGCCGGCCTCGAAGCAGGCGGAAGGCTCAGGCGAACCGGGTAAGCAAGGGCTGTATAGATCGACAATAGCCCTAACCGAATGCTGCGTTGAGCAGGGGCTGAATCAGGGAGGTAGATGATAATGAGCGGGAATAGGATATATAATTTTAACGCCGGTCCTGCGGCGCTTCCATTGTCGGTCCTGGAGAAGGCTAGAGACGAGTTTTTGGACTTCCGGGGTTCCGGGATGTCCATAACCGAAATCAGCCACAGGTCGAAATGGTTCGAGGGCGTCTTGAACGACGCCGTGACGAGAGTCAGACGACTGCTGGGCCTTGGCCCGGATTTCGAGGTCCTTTTTGTACAGGGAGGGGCGAGCCTTCAATTCTGCATGGTCCCGATGAACCTTGCAGTAGAGGGTCGCCCGGCCGGCTACATAAACACAGGCACCTGGTCCAACAAGGCCATCCAGGAGGCGCGTCATCTGGGCAAAGATGTGCATGTCGCCGCCTCTTCCGAAGACCGGGGATTCTGCTACATCCCCCGGACCTTGGGGCTCCAGGACGACCTTTCTTATCTTCATTTCACTTCCAACAACACCATAAAAGGTACTCAGTGGGGGGAGTTCCCTGACGCCGGCGAGGCGCCCTTGATATCGGACATGAGCTCGGACATTATGAGCCGGCCCTTTGACCCTGCCGGGTTCGGACTGATTTACGCCGGGGCCCAGAAAAATATTGGACCGGCAGGCGTGGCCTTGGTCATAATCCGAAGAGATATGCTGGATCGGGTGCCTGAAGGGGTTCCCACCCTGCTCAGCTACAAGACTTACGCCGATAAGCATTCCATGTTCAACACACCGCCGTGCTTCGCTATTTACATGATCTCCTTGGTGCTCGGGTGGCTGGAGGATACCGTGGGCGGTCTGGAGGAGATGGGTGGCTTGAATCGAAAAAAGGCCGCACTGCTGTACGATGTGATCGACCGCACGGAATTCTACCAAGGAACCGCGGACCCGGACAGTCGCTCGTTGATGAACGTGACGTTCAGGCTGGCTGATCAGGACCTGGAGGCGAGGTTTGTCAAAGAGGCCCTCGAAGCCGGTATGGGCGGCCTCAAGGGTCACCGCTCCGTCGGCGGTTGCCGCGCCTCCATATACAATGCGGTTTGCGTGGAGGCGGTGGAGGCCTTGGCTGAATTCATGGCTGAGTTCGAAAGAAAATACGGCTGATCCATACAAGGGTTTTTGTTTGCCCCCAACCTGCGGTGGTGACCTTGAGCGGCGCTGTTTTTTGGGCAGCCGGCGTTTACTCTTGCCGCACCTTGTGCTAATGAAACAATCAGCCATTGCTGAGGAGCGGCCATGAGCACATCCGCGGCCAGGGGGAGGACCTCCGGCACCTTGGGGACCTTTTCAGGGGTCTTCACCCCGAGCATCCTGACCATCCTCGGAATCATCCTGTTTCTGCGCCTGGGCTATGTAGTGGGCAACGCAGGCCTGATTTGGGCGCTGGTCATCATCGGCCTTGCCAATTTAATTTCAGTATTAACCTCAGCGTCCTTGGCTGCGGTTGCCACCAATCTCAAGGTCAAGGGCGGAGGCGATTATTATCTGATCTCCCGGACCCTGGGCCTTGAGTTCGGGGGGGCGATCGGCATTGTCCTGTTTTTGGCCCAATCGGTCTCCATTGCATTTTACAGCATCGGCTTCGGCGAGGCTGCGGCCATGCTGATGCCCTTCAGCGTCAAGTACCTGCCCCAATTGATCGCATCCGGCGCGGTCCTGTTGCTGTTTATCTTTGCCTGGCTTGGTGCGGACTGGGCGGCCCGGTTCCAGTTTTTTATCATGGTGGTCCTGTTTGCTGCGATTGCTTCTTTCTTTATCGGCGGGGCGATGCGATGGGATGCAGCGCTTCTGGAGAACAATCTGGCAGCCCCGGCAAATGCGCCGCCTTTCTGGATGATTTTCGCCATTTACTTCCCGGCGGTCACCGGATTCACCCAAGGGGTGAGCATGTCCGGAGACCTCAAGGATCCGGGAAAAAGTCTGCCCCAAGGCACATTCGCAGCAGTAGGGATTTCCATCGTGATTTATTTCCTGTCAGCGGTGATCTTTGCCGGGGCCCTGCCCAGGGATATCCTGGCGACAGATTATAACGCCATGAAGCGGGTGGCGGCGGTTGACTCGCTGGTGCTCGCCGGTGTGATCTCGGCTACGCTTTCCTCAGCCATGGCCTCTTTCATGGGTGCACCGCGCATACTGCAGTCGCTCTCAGCAGACCGTATTTTTCCGTTTCTCCTGCCCTTTGCCAAAGGAGCAGGCTCGCGGAACAACCCCCGCCGGGGGGTGTTGCTCTCCGGGTCGATTGCCTTGGTTACCATCGGCCTGGGCAACCTAAACGTGGTCGCCCCGGTGGTATCCATGTTTTTTTTGATCTCCTACGGCCTGTTGAACTACGCCACCTACTACGAGGCCCGCGCGGCCAGCCCTTCCTTTCGACCCACCTTCCGCTCCTACCGCTTCCAGCAGATCCGGAGCCATCTGCTGGAAGCGGCCCAGGCCCAGGAGCATCCCAGGGATTGGCGGCCGGCGCTGCTGATCTTTTCAGATGATCCGGACAGGCGGAGGCCGCTTGTCCAATTCGCCGACTGGATCCAGGGAGACAGAGGATTTGCCAGCCTTGTGCGGATCCTGCAAGCAGAGGGGCCGCAGATACAGAAAGAGCGGGCGGCGGCTGAAAAGGAACTGTTAAAGGATATTAAGGAGCTCGACGTTGACGT
>JBKHIW010000292.1:0-3443 GCA_046538465.1 Desulfobacteraceae bacterium
GATGGCCTTTTCGATCTCTCCGATTACGGATTGATCCCAAGGCTTGATGGTGATCAAGCGGCTTTCAGGGACTGATATAGAGGCTACCTGTTCCAAGGGCATCTGTGTGTCGTAGCAATCCACCTTGATCCCGTCCAATAGGGCTGTTGATGCACGTCCTGTACGGATTCTTTTGAAATCCTTACCCAAAGCCTCTACGCTTTTAGACATTTTTTGACGTGTTTCATCAAGAATTTCGTCTTTCATGGCCTTTCCCCTGAGATTATTGTACCTACGTTTTTCTCGAGCATTACCTTACAAATACTTCCCGGGGTCCGCAGGTTAAAGACCACAATAGGAAGTCTCTGTCCCATGGCCAGGCTCACTGCGGTCATATCCATGACGCCGAGTTCCTTTTCCAGGACCTCGTGATAGGAAAGCCGCTCGAACTTCTTTGCTTCCGGGTGGGTTATGGGATCAAGGTCGAAAACTCCGTCCACCTTGGTGCCTTTGAGAAGCGCCTCGGCCTCGATCTCCATGGCCCTGAGCGCGGCCGCCGTATCAGTGCTGAAGTAGGGGTTTCCGGTCCCTGCGCCAAGCAGGACTATCCGGCCCTTCTTCAGGTGGTTTACAGCACGCCCCCTGATATAGGGTTCGGCGACTTTATTAATGTCTATAGCCGACATTACCCGGACTTGAGATCCGCAGGCGCTCAAGGCCTCCCCCAGTGCGATCACGTTGATAAGGGTTGCCAGCATGCCCATGTGGTCGGCCGGCACACGCTTTATCCCATACTCATCGGACTTAAGACCCCTGAAAATGTTTCCGCCGCCCACAACTACTCCCAACTCAGCTCCCATGCTGTGGACGGTATGTATCTCCTCAGCCAGGCCTCGAAGGACTTCAGGGTCTATCCCGAATGAATCCCGCCCCATCAGGGCTTCCCCGCTGAGTTTGAGAAGCACCCGGCGGAATCGGAGTCGATTACTCATCGGCCCGCTCCTGAGCCGGAGTTGATCTGCTCCCCGGGTCTGTATCAGCCGCCATCAAGACTCCTCGCCCAGCTGATAGCGGACAAAGCGCCTGATGACGATATTTTCGCCTGTCTTTGCAATCATTTCATTAAGATAGTCCTGGACGGTGATGTCCGGGTTCTTGACATAAGCCTGCTCCAGCAAACAGGCCTCGCTGAAAAATTTATTCATCTTCCCGTCCACGATTTTTTCTATGATCTTTTCAGGCTTACCGGATTCCTTGGCCTGGGTGGAGTAAATCTCCCGTTCTCTGGCCGTCACCTCGGCAGGCACTCCCTCTCTGTCCACCGCTATTGGGTTCGCCGCAGCGATGTGCATGGCCACGTTTCGGGCGAATTCGGTAAAATCAGGGGTTTTTCCGGAAAAGTCGGTCTCGCAGTTTATCTCCACCAGCACGCCTATCCTCCCGCCTGCGTGGACATAGGATGCAATCTGCCCCTCGGAGGCCGTCCGAGCCCCTCTTTTCTTTGCTGTGGCGATGCCCTTTTTCCTGAGATGATCAACGGCCTGCTCTATATCTCCGTTGCATTCCTTCAGGGCCTTCTTGCAGTCCATTATGCCCACTCCGGTCTTTTCCCTGAGCTCTTTTACTTGCTCTGCATTTATATCCACTTTATCACTCCTCCGTGGGTAGTTCTTCGGTTTCTTCTGGCCTGGGCATTTTGGTTTTGACAACTATCTCCGGGCCTGTGCCGGTCTCTTCCTCAGCCTCCTCGGACGCCTCCTCCTCTTCGGCCTCTTGCTGTCTGGCGGCTTCAGCCTCCTCCTGCGCGCGGAGGCGCTCTTCGGCTACGCCGTGGCCCTCAATGCATGCATCGGCCACCTTTGCGCATACCAGGCGGATGGCCCTGATAGCATCGTCGTTCCCTGGGATGATGTAATCGATTTCGTCTGGATCGCAGTTGGTGTCGGCTATCGCGACCACAGGGATCCCCAGCCTTCTCGCCTCTCTAACCGCGATATGCTCCTTCTTGGGGTCAACGATGAACACGGCGCCCGGCAGCTCGTCCATGTTTTTGATTCCGCCGAGGTTCTTATCCAGCTTGGCCATCTCTCTTTCCATCTCCAAGGCCTCTTTCTTGGTATAGCGGTTCATTGTGCCGTCCCGCTTCATCGCCTCGAGTTCCTTGAGCCGCGCAATGCTTTTTCGGATGGTCTGAAAGTTGGTGAGTGTTCCGCCCAGCCACCGGTTTACCACGTAGAACATCCCGCAGCGCTCGCTTTCTTCAATAATTGAGTCGTGGGCCTGCTTCTTGGTGCCCACGAACAATACCGAGTAGCCGTCGGCGACTGTGTTGACTATGAATGAGTACGCCTTGTCAAAAAGCTTGACCGTCTTCTGGAGATCTATGATATGAATCCCGTTACGGGCCCCGAAGATATAGGGCTTCATCTTGGGGTTCCATCTCCGTGTCTGGTGCCCGAAGTGGACACCTGCTTCCAAGAGCTGCTTCATGCTGACCAGTTGCGCCATTGATTCCTCCTCGAATCTTGGGGCCTTTCGGCCCGACCCGGTTTGCCCTCCGCTCAGACCCCTTACACCTGCACCTGGGTCGTGTCTGAGCGTGCGGTATTGTCGGTTCCGCCCGCAGGTAAAGACAGTGAGCGGGAGAAACTTAAACTTTTATTCTTACCACTGAAGAATTCCACCTGCAAGTTAAAATTTTCCTTTACCACCAGGCAAACGTGTTGATTTTCTTTCCTCTGTTCTATATAGTATATATTATTGGCAGGGCATCTCAAAACACCGGGACCTTTTGTCATGGTCAAGCAACACGCCGAAGTCAGTCAACCCAAGCCCGGCCTTCCGAGGATCGGGTCGGAGCCCATACTCGGGGAACCCGCCGTGGTCATCGGTGTTGATCTTCTCCATTGCAAATTTAAACGCTCATCCTGGAATGAATAAGGATATAAAAAGGGACATCAAGACAATCCTGCTTGACACCGAAAACCGGGTGGCCGAGACCTTGGTCCGCAGGAAGTATAAAAAGGAGGGCAGGCAGGAGCCCGGCCGGTCCTCTTTAAGGGCGGAGTCCGAGGTGGTGGTTGCGAGGGCCAACCACATTCTAGCCCACCGGGGGAAGAAGGCGTGGGCCGAGCTGAAGAAGGCCTGCATCTGTTCACAGCGTGGGGAGGACGGCAACGATTGACCAAGGCCGAGCTCTTGAAATCTCTGCGGGACCGCTTGGACGAAGAAGAAGACCGCAGGTTATCCCCTTGGGCCTGCCAGAGCAGGCAGGCCAGTCGACGAATATCCGAAGAAAAAGTCCTTCAAGGCCACCGCCAGGAGTTCTCCCTGGACACCGATCGAATACTTCATTCCTTGGCCTACTCGCGTTACATCGATAAGACCCAGGTATTCTATCTCATAAAAAACGACCATATCACGCATAGAGTCCTGCATGTCCAGCTCGTCTCCAAGATCGGCCG
>JBKHIW010000293.1:0-3423 GCA_046538465.1 Desulfobacteraceae bacterium
TGGAAGATACACGCGTAGTGAGTTGGGTGTCAATGACAAAGCCCTCCTCAACATGTTGGGATAGTGAACTGCAAGCCTGCCTGGCTGCATACTCAGTGATCCTGCGAAAGATGCGGCTTCTTGTAGAAAAGGCATTCCCTTACGGGATGGCTCTTGCGCAGGCCCTTCTTTTCGAACCGGGTGAGAGGCCTCCAGGGGATGACCGGAGCGAACCCTGTATAAGCATTCTTTAAACCCGGCGTCCCCTCAAGCACTTGCAGGATCTGCTCTGCGTAGTCCTCCACATCAGTGGCCGTGCATACATACCCGCCGGGGCGGAGTCGGGCCGCCATCAGCCGGGCGAAGGGGGGCTGAATCAGGCGCCGCTTGTGGTGCCTCCTCTTGGGCCACGGGTCTGGGAAGAAGATGTGAAAACCGGCCAAGCTCTCTTCCGGGATCATGTCCCGAATGAACTCCACTGCATCGTGCTCGCACACCCTGATATTGTCCAGGCCCAAGGACTCGATCTTCCTGAGAAGCTTTGCCACCCCCGGCCTGAACACCTCCAGGGCTATAAAGCCCAGCCCGGGATTCTCAGCGGCCATACGGACCGTGGCTCCGCCCGTACCCGAGCCCACCTCCACGATCACGCCTACTACGTCCATGAAAAGGGACTCAGGGTCTATAAGCTCACCGGTGAACTCGATGCCCTTACAGGGATAGAGCCGCTCATAGTCGGCCTGAAGGGTCGGGGAAAGGGGGCGATTTCGGACGCTGTATGTCCTCACCGTCCTGCTCGGGCTGGAAACCACTCAGCGCCTCCTGGAAAAGTATAAGCCCGGGCCTCCCGACCGGGGGGGAATCAAGCCTCCTCCATGGATTCCCAGGAGATCCCCAGGGGCTCGAGGAGCCTCTCCCTGATGTCCTCCGCGGCCAGCTCAGGCGAGCCCTCGTCCTTTCTGGCACGGTAGACGGAAGACATGATATCGGCATAATGCTCGGCGTTCTTCCGACCCGCCCGATTGGCCTCCTTTATCACCTGCCAGCCTGCGCCCTCTGCAAATGCCTCGAAGGCCTCCCTGATCTCCGGGAAGAGGACCTTTCTAAGCCCGTCCAGGAAGGCCACGTAAAACCCCAGAGAGCCCGAGCGCCTCTCCCTGATGATGAATTCCAGGGTGCCTTTTTCCCCGGTATCGGCCAGGAGATCCTTGACCGCCCTTGCCAGAAGCTCAACCGGGCTGTGAGGGAAGGCCGCAACCAGCTCGCGCCATGTCGCACGGTCGAACTCCGTCTCCAAAAGCTCTCCCAGCTCATGCCTTATGTAGGACTCGATCTCGCCCGTGACAATGTGCTCCAGGTTTCCGGACACCTCGGCCGCTCCCCTTCCCTCAAGGCCGTATCGCCTCAGGGCGAAGCGGAGGGCCTCCTTGCCCGACTCGGCGCCGTATGCGATCTGGTCCCAGATGAAGGTGCGCGCAGAGGCCGTGCGCACAACGATGGCCTCTCCGTCCGTGAAGGCGGGAACCGCAAAAAGGTCACGAGCCAGCTCCCGGCCCAGGATATAGACTGTCTGCCCCTCCACGATGCGTTTCTCTTCGATCTCGGCGAGCAGAAAGACCGGCTTGAGCCCCCTGACATAACCGGCTCCGTACCATAGACCCTCGGGCTCCAGGACCTTGTTCACTCCCTCCGAGTCGAACGGATCGTAGTCGCAGCCCCCCACCCTTATATCCTTGAACTCCAGGCCCGCCACCCGCTCCCACTGCTCCTCCCGGGCGCCTATCCACTCCAGGACCTCGCCCGAGTCCCTTTCCACCCAGGGATCCAGTCCGTGCTCCCACTTGAAGAGCTCCCTGAGTCGGAGGACAAGCCCGCATACGGAAAAACCGCCGGCAAAGTTTGCGTCCGAGATGGCGCAGTTTTCCAGGATCTGTCGGGCTATCGCCTGGTGATCCGGCATGATTGACGCCTCAATCTCCGTATATACGCTCCTCCACCAGCCGATATGCAGTCTCAGTCGGGCTCTCCCCGGCCTCCTCGGCGACTCTCAGCAGCCTGCGGGTCTCTTCACGCGTAATGCGCCCGATCCGAGACATCAGGGCCTCCATATCCGCGTTCTCCTGGTGGACGAACTCTTCATACCCGGTCATCACTCCGCCGATGTTGTGCCACCAGTCCAAAAGAAAAAGGATCCCGGCTCGTTGGAGCACGCGGGCGAGAGAGCACTCCTCCTCCTGGCTGGCCGCTTTCAGTTGATTGTTCGCAGGGCCGGCGATCACCCGAAAGTGCATCCCCGGGATCCTCTCCTCGGTGATCACACCACCGATTGCACAGGGCGAAAATACCTCCGCATCTACAGAGTATATCTCATCCGGGGCCACCGCGTCCACCGGTGCATCGGGATGAGCGGAAATAAAAGAGTCTACGGCCTTTCGGTCCACGTCCGTCACCACCAACCGCGCCCCGTCCTTGAGGTAAAAATCCGCCAGATGGGCGCCCACAGAGCCCAGGCCCTGGACCGCTATTCTTCTCCCTTCCAGCGACCCGTTTCCATCGACAATCTCCAAGGCCTCCTTGAGGGCGTTGTAGGTGCCCCACGCCGTGGGCCGGCCGGTGGGGCCGAGGCTCCCCTTTGTCCCGCCGGCGAAACCGAAGGAAAAGTGCTCCCTGACCACGTCGGCAAGCTCGGCGGGATAATTCATGTCCGGCCCGGTTGTGTTCCTTGTACGGTCGTTGGCATAGGCCAGAAAACCGACCTCGTCCAGGTCCTCCAGATCCACCGGAGCGGACTGGACCGTTATCTTGCACCCCCCGCATGGGACATGGGCCGCCACGTTCTTGAAGCTCATTCCCCGGGCGAGGTTCATGCCGTCGGCCAGGACCTCGATCTCGGGCTCGTCCGGATCGTGTCGCCTGATGCCTCCCATGACAACGGCCTGGCTGCGGTTGTGGATACCCAGCTTGACGCTGTGTATGCTGTTGACGAACCGTATATCCTTCTTCCTCCAGTAGAACCCTTCGAGCAGGATGTGCCGGCCCTTGCGCATGAGATCCACCACGCGCTCTGCGTACTCCTCCAGGCCGTGCCGCCTGAACATCCCCCTCGCGGCCTTGTCCTCGAGATAGACCGCGTCCTCGGTCAGGGAGGAGTATACGGTGAACCTGCGGTTGTAGCTCCTCCACTCGATGTCTTCGTCCCACTCTCTGGCCGCGTAAAAGATCGTCTTGCCGCTCTTCCAGTCGTAGTGGATTCGGAACCGGTTCAGCCCCTCCTCCCGCAGCGCGTCGAAAAAGCTCTCTCTTCGGTCCATAAACCAGACTCCTTTCAACCCTTCAAAGATCCAGGGTCTCGACGTAACCCGCCACCAGGTCCCCCACCTCGCGGGTCGTCTTGCCCATGCGCCCGGCGTCCAGGCTCTCCAGGTCTTCGGCCACCACCTTCTT
>JBKHIW010000294.1:0-3422 GCA_046538465.1 Desulfobacteraceae bacterium
CCGTTTTCCCGGCCGGGAATCCGCTCCGGCTCTCCTCAAAGGAAATCAACACCCTCTCCGCCACCCTGCTCAACCACTTGTTGGTAAGCCCTGGAAGGGAGTTCTGCTCGTGGATGACCACAGGGATTCCAAGCAGTCTGGCCGCCGCGCACACAGGCCCGGCCGAATACCCTCCGACTCCCAGCACAGCGTCGGCCCCGAACCGGCGCAGGATGCCGCAGGCCTGATAGAGCGCAGAGGGAAGCATCGCCATTACAGCCAGACCCCGGAGCACCCCGCGCCCCTTCAGCCCCTCCACTTTGACAAAGCTTCGCTGAAATCCCGAAGATATCAGTATCCGTGATTCCATTCCCCTTCGGTCCGTCACAAACAGGACGGACGCACTTGGATGCCGCTCTACGAGCTTTCGTGCCACGGCAAGGCCGGGAAACAAATGCCCGCCTGTTCCTCCTCCGGCCATCGCAACCCTGAACGCCTTCGTATCCCGGGTAGGATTGTTCATCAGCACCGGGCCTCTTTCTCCTTAAAGCCTCCGGGGGCCAACCCGAGCGTCTACACCCGGGGTCAGATTCCTATCGGGCTCGAGAGATGCTGAGGAGCATCCCCACGCCCACCATGTTTACAATCAATGAGGATCCGCCGTAGCTGATCAGCGGGAGGGTGAGGCCCTTGGTGGGCAGGAGCCCCATCACCACTCCCATGTTGACCAGCACCTGGATGCCCAGAAAACACGTTATCCCCAAGGCCAGATACGTGCCGTATAGGTCCCTTGCATTCAGTGCGACTCGAATGCCGCGGATTATCAGCGCGCCGAAAAGCGCTGCTATGACCCCCACTCCGACGAGTCCCACCTCCTCGGCTATAATGGACAGAATAAAATCCGTATGGGGCTCGGGCAGAAAAAGCAGCTTTTGTTTGCTGTTCCCCAGACCCACTCCAAAGAGCCCGCCCGAGCCGAAGGCCAAAAAGGAGTGGATTATCTGGAACCCAAGGCCCTGGGGATCCTTCCACGGCTCCAAAAAGGCCCACCAACGCCGCAGTCGATAAGGCTCCAAGAAAATCAAGAATCCCACCACAGGGGCGATCGCCAGTATGATCAGCATCAGTTGATAAAACCGGACTCCTCCCACAAAAAGGACGATCAGCAGCCAGCAAGCGATGATCACGGCTGTCCCCAAATCGGGCTGCATCACTATCAGGCCCATGAAAACCCCGCCCACAAGAAGGTGCGGGACCAGGCCCCGGGAAAAAGTGGCCATTTCAGGGCGTTTTTTGGCCATGGAATAGGCCACGTAAGCGGCCAATGCCAGTTTGGCCGGCTCTGAGGGCTGTACTGCTAACGGACCCACCGGGAGCCAGCGAGTGGCCCCGCCTACGGTCTTTCCCATACCAGGGACCAGGAGTGCGGCCAGAAGGGCCAAACTTATAAACAGGATCGGATACGTCAGCCGCTCATAGACCCTGGGAGGGATGTTCTTGGCCACCACCAGCAGGGCCAGGCCGGCCAGGGCGAAAAAACCCTGGCGCTTGAGATAGAAATAGCTGTCCTCCAGGCGGTGGGCGGCCAGAAAAGAACTGGAGCTGTATATGAACACCAGGCCCAGACCCACCAAAAGCAGGGCGGGAACGAGAATCCCGTAGTCCGTGCCCTTGGCTGCACGACCCTTACCCGCCATTTGCCAACCCCTGGACCGTCCGGGAAAAGGCCCTTCCCCGATCCGCGTAATCATTGAACATATCAAAGCTGGAGCAGGCAGGAGCCAGCAGAACCACGTCCCCTGGTGAAGCCATGGAAGCGGCAAGCCTCACCGCCTCCTCCATCCCAGAGGCCGTATTTACCGGGATGCGGCCCTTGAATGATTCGGCCAGCAGCCCCCGGGCCTCCCCCATAAAGACAGCCGCCTTGACCCGGCCTTCGGCCGTTTCCACCAAGGGGCGATAGTCAGCCCCTTTGTGACGCCCGCCGGCGATAAGGACCACCGGGCGGTCAAAGCTTTCCACTGCTCGGGCTGCGGCGTGGACGTTGGTGGCCTTGGAATCGTTGTAAAAGTCCACGCCGCCCACGATGGCCACTCGCTCCAGCCTGTGGGGCAACCCCCTGAACCCCCGAACGGCCTCCTCGACAGCCTTTGGCTCACCGCCCATGGCAAGCGCTGTCAGGACCGCGGCGATCAAGTTCTCCAGGTTGTATGCGCCCTGAAGTTTGAACTCCTCCAGGGAAAAACAGACCGCATCTCTTCCGGGAAAACTGACCGCCAGACGGTTCCCTTCTATCCAGGCGCATTCCCCCGGACCCGGCCTTTTGCCGAACCGCAAGGTCCTTACCGGGACCTCCGGCATGATCCCGGCCAGCACCGGGTCATCTTGGTTGAGAACCAAAAAGTCCTCGGCCCCCTGGTTCATGAAGATCCTTAACTTGGACCGCACATATGCATCGTAGTCCTGGTAGCGGTCCAGGTGGTCAGGGGATATATTCAGTATCACTGATACCCTGGGCTTGAACTTCTCCATGGTGTCCAACTGGAAACTGGAGACCTCCACCACCGCGCAGTCCAAACTCCCGCCGGCCCGCACGCATTCCATAAAAGGGACTCCGATATTGCCTCCCACGAACACCCGCCGGCCTGATCTTTGGAGGATCTCACCGATCAGGGCGGTGACCGTGGACTTGCCGTTGGTGCCGGTAACAGCGGCGACCGGGAACTCGATCAGGGAAAAGGCAAGCTCCATCTCCCCCTTGACCGGCACCCCGCACCGCCTTGCCCGTTCCACCGGCTCGATCTCCGGCGGCACACCCGGGCTTAAGACGATAAGATCTGCATGAGTGAAGGTCTCCGTTACATGTCCTCCGGTCTCCAGCTCAATCCCCTTTTCCCTGGCCTCGGCCACCATTTCGGGGTCCAACTCGGCTTCAGGCCGCAAATCGCTCGCAGTCACCGCGGCACCCTGCTCGGCCAGCCAGGCGGCCGCCGAGAGCCCGGAGCGGGCCAGCCCCACAACCACCACGCGCATTCCATTGAAGCATGCCCCTTTGCTCATTTCCGCCTGGTACGCAAACCCCTCATCTGAGTTTGAGTGTGCTGATGGCCATGAGGGCCAGCACCACCGATATTATCCAAAACCTCACAGTCACCTTTGACTCGGGCCACCCCTTGAGTTCAAAGTGGTGGTGAAGCGGAGCCATCCGGAAGATCCTTCTCCCTGCGGTCATCTTGAAATAGATCACCTGCAAGATCACCGAAAGCGCCTCCACCACAAAGAGCCCCCCGACCAGGACCAAGACCAGCTCCTGCTTGGTGATTACGGCTACTGTGCCCAATGCCGCACCCAACGGCAGAGAGCCCACATCCCCCATGAAGACCTCTGCCGGATATGCATTGAACCAGAGAAACCCGAGACCCGCGCCCACCACCGCGCCGCAG
>JBKHIW010000295.1:0-3421 GCA_046538465.1 Desulfobacteraceae bacterium
GCGGAAGGCCTTGCTCTAATGGAAACCTCGCCCTTTGATTACGTTTTATGCGATGTGCGAATGCCCGGGATGGACGGGATGACCTTTTTGCGCTCGGCCAGGGAAAGATTCCCCCAGACCACTTTCATAATGATGAGTGCCTACGGAAATTTGGATTCGGCCGTGGCGGCCATGAAGGAAGGGGCTTATGACTACGTATCAAAGCCTTTCAAGAGCGACGAGATCCTGCTGACCCTGAAAAAGGCGGACGAAAGGGAGAGGCTGAAGGCCGAAAATCTCAGACTGCAGAACCGCGTCAAGAGGTTGGAGGCGGAGCGTACGTGCGGGGATATACTAGGCGACAGCCAGCCTATGAAAAGGGTCTTTGAGTTGGTTCGCAGGGTGGCGGATCACAAAACCACGGTGTTAATAACCGGAGAGAGCGGCACCGGAAAGGAGCTGGTGGCAAAGGCGGTCCACTCTGCAGGCCCCAGGGCCTCGGGCCCGATGGTCTCCATAAACTGCGGCGGGATACCCGAGAGCCTGCTGGAGAGCGAGCTTTTCGGTTACCGCAGGGGCGCCTTTACGAACGCGGTCCGGGACAAGCCGGGCCTGTTTCATGAGGCCGATGGAGGGACTATATTCCTTGACGAGATAGGAGAGCTGCCTTTTTCCCTCCAGGTCAAGCTGCTTAGGGTCCTGCAGGAGGGGGAGATAACCCCTCTGGGCTCGACAGCCGCGACCAGGATTGATGTCAGGGTCATTGCGGCTACGGCCAGGGACCTCCGCAAGGAGGTCAACGAGGGCCGGTTCAGGGAGGATCTCTTTTATCGGATTCATGTGATGCCCATCCACTTGCCCCCACTGAGGGAGCGAAGGGGCGACATTCCCTTGCTTGTCGGTCATTTCCTGGAGCGATTCAACAGAAAGCTGGAAAGAGAGGTGGAGGGCCTCACCCCTGAGGCGACCGCCGCCCTGGTGCGCTATGACTGGCCCGGGAACGTCAGAGAGCTGGAAAATGTATTGGAAAGAGCCGTACTTTTGGCGGGAGATCGATGGATAACCCCAACCGACCTCCCTGATGGGATTGCCTCGGGCAGGGATCAGCGGCCCTCGGCCCTTCCCGAAGAGTCGCTTTCCATTAAACGCGCCACGCGCCGCCTCGAGAGTGAGCTAATCCGCAGGGCGTTGGAAATCACCGGAGGGAACCGGTCAAAGGCGTCCAGGATCCTGGAGATCAGTCGACCGGTGCTCTTGAGCAAGATCCGTGACTACGGGCTGGAATAAGGCTCGTCGACGGCCCGGATCATAACCGCCTCGATCACGCCCTCTTTTTTTCGCGCCGCCAAGGCGAAATCAAACAAGTCCCTCTGCAGGCACAGTGCAGGGTCCTCAGGTGGGAGGTGGGGCCTTTCCCTGTATAGGAACTTTCTGGCCGTGGCCTGGAACAGCACTCTTGAAAGGGCGGCGACCGGGTCAAAAAAGCTCGAAATGAGAAGGTGCTCGAGGTAGTCCGCACAGGCTTCGTCTTCAGGGGCCTCTGTTTGAGCGCGGTCCCCCATGGCTACCAAGGTGACTATCTGCGGGTCCTTTGATTTGATGTGCCGCACGGTCGCCTTGGCCGTTACAAAACCGCCCAGGAGGACCTCGTCTGCAGGCCCCAGGGCTGTCTCTGCCCCTGTCACCCCGGCGGTGGTCCTGTGAACAACCGTCTTGCCTCCAAAGACCCTCCCGCCCAAGCGGAGGATCTCACTCGGGGAGTTGCCCGCATCAGCCGCCTCCAGGGGCACCTCATTGACTTCGCCGACCAGGATCCAGTCCGGGTTACCCCTGCGCATCGCCGTGGCTTTTTCCGGGTCCGGCTCCAATATCACTCTTTCCGCTCCCAGGTGGAAGAACAGCGGGGCACAGGTAAAGGCTCGGAATACATCTATTATAACCGCCGTGCCCTGCGCCCCGGCGGCTCCGGACGCCAGTCTGGATCTGGCCACATGCATGGATCGGTCCTCAGAACGCCACGTTGCCCGGGGTACGGGGAAAGGGGATCACGTCGCGGATGTTTTTCATCCCTGTTACGAATTGCAGCAATCGCTCAAGGCCGAGCCCGAACCCTGAATGCGGGGCGCTTCCGAACCTGCGAAGGTCCAGATACCACCGGTATTTCTCAGGATCGAGCCCGGTTTCCTGAAGGCGCTCCAGCAGGATTTGGTAGTCGTCTTCCCGCTGGCTGCCCCCGATGACCTCCCCCACCTTGGGAAACAGGACGTCCATCGCCCTCACGGTGTGCCCGTCATCGTTCACCTTCATATAGAACGGCTTTATCCCCCTGGGGTAGTCCACCAGGATAACGGGGCTCCGGAAGGTCTGCTCGCACAAATAGCGTTCGTGTTCGGACTGCAGGTCGCTTCCCCAGGCAACGGGATGTTCGAACTTTGCATCCGCCTTTGAGAGCTCTTCCACGGCCTCGGTATAGGTGAGACGGGCGAAGTCCGAGGAGATAACTCCTTGCAGGGTCTCCAGGAGGGAGTCGTCTATGAATCGCTGGAAAAAGACCATGTCCTCTTCGCATTTTGAGAGGACCGCGCCTATGACCTGCTTTAGGAACGACTCGGCCAGATCCATGCTGCCGTGGAGGTCGCAGAACGCCATTTCAGGCTCAACCATCCAGAATTCAGCCAGATGCCTCGAAGTGTTTGAGTTTTCCGCCCTGAAAGCAGGACCGAACGTATATACGTCCCCCATGGCGAGGGCGTAGGCCTCCGCCTCCAGCTGGCCGCTCACCGTGAGGTAGGCCGGGGCCCCGAAGAAGTCCTGGGCAAAATCAACCGGCCCGCCCGCCTCTGGTAGGGACTCCAGGTCCAGGGCGGTCACCCTGAACATTTCCCCGGCACCCTCGCAGTCGCTTCCGGAGATTATGGGCGTATGGAGATATATGAACCCGCGGTCCTGAAAAAAGCGGTGAACAGCCATGCTCAGGGTGTTTCTGACTCGCGCCACGGCCCCGAATGTATTGGTCCGGCCCCGCAGGTGCGCTATGGTCCTCAGGTACTCGAACGAGTGGCGCTTCTTTTGAAGCGGGTATTCGGCCGGGTCGGCCCAGCCCAGAACGTTGATCTCCCTGGCGTGCAGCTCTACTTCCTGGCCTTTGCCCGGGCTCTCCACCAGGTCGCCGCTCACCCTCACCGCACAGCCGGTCTGGATCTTGAGGACCACATCCTTGTAGTCAGGAAGGGTTTCGTCCGCCACCACCTGGAGTCCTTTCAGCCGGGACCCATCATTGATCTCCAAGAAGGAGAACCCCCCCTTGGCGTCCCTTCGGGTCCTCACCCAGCCGCAGACCGCCGCCCGGGATCCGATTCGGTCCCTGTTCATCACCCTGCTGATCTTCTCCGCTTTCACGACTGCTCTTCGTCCAGTTTCTTGAGCATGCCTTTCACCGCCT